>NZ_CAXQBM010000059.1:0-20992 GCF_964222115.1 Alteriqipengyuania sp. | reverse complement strand
TACGAGATGCATGAGAGTGACTGGAGTTCAGACGTGTGCTCTTCCGATCTCGCCCACGCCGTGCTGTCGCCATCGAGCCATGCTGGCAGAAGCTCGGTCTCGCCCGCAGCGGACTTGCCCGCGCGCCATTCGTCCAGAGCGATCACGAAATCCTGGGAGGCCATGAAACTGGTGATCTCGGACGGCAGAGCCTGCGCCTCGTCGATAAGTGTCGGCCAGCGCCAGCTTTCGGCCAGCGTAAGCGTGCCATCGGCATCGATCAGGAACAGCGCGGCGGACGGGCTTTCCGTAATATCTGCCAGCGCCTTGGGAATCCGCAAATGGAGGCCATCGCCTTCCTCCGTCCCGCGCCCGATCGTATCGGCAAGCCGCAGCCATTCGGCGCGGTAATCGTAGCGATGGCTGAAGAGGTGTTTCTGCACCGTGACCTTGAGCCATGCGCGGAAACGGGTCGAAGGCAGCCACAGCGCAGCCACGGTCAGCACCGCGACCAGGAAGCCGACCTGCGCAAGTCGTGCTCCATCCGCATCGAGCGCGCTCAGCAGGCGAGCAACGCCAGCCATCGCGAGCAGGTATCCCCCGATCAGCAGTAGCGAGAGCGACCGGAAGGCCACATGGCGCGAAGCCTGGAAGCGCAGGCGGCGCACATCCGCGCCCAGTGCCATTGCCAGCGGCACGAAAGCGATCCCCACGATCAATCCGCGTAGTTCCGCGATCTGGCCGGGAAAATACCCGGTGAACCATGTCACGACATAGAAATTGAGCTCGAACACCCACAGTGCGGAAAGCGACAGCGCCACCCAGCGTGTGCCTGAACGATCCTGTTGCGAAGCGCCGATATAAAGGTTGTGGAGCAGCACCAGCGACCCAATCGCCACCAGCATATGCAACAGCGCAGACACGCGCAGCGCCGCTTCTGCAAAACTTGCACCGCTGTTCAGCGGTCCGCTGGCGGCGAGCACGGCGCATTGTAGAAGCTCCGCAAACACCAGGCTTGCAAACACGAACCTCACGCGCTGCGCGCTCTCGCGGTCTACTCCGCCCGCAAACAGCGCATTCAGCAGCGCCAGCCACGAAAGGTTGCGAATGCTTTCAGCTGCTGCCGTGCCGAGGCTTTCGGTGCCCAGCGCGGCGAGCACGCCGGCCCACAAGGCTGTCGTGAGCAGCGCAAGAATCCCGGCGATGCGCTGTTTGCGCCAAGACGACGGGCGCCGCGCAAGCCAGATTGCACCAATTGTGCAAGCGGCGGCACAGGCCGTGTTGCTGGCCAGGCTGACGATGTCCCAGGCTTCGCTTACCGAAATCATCGGGCACCGTCCGGAAACAGGATCACCCGGAGCGTCTGCAGCAGGATCAGCAGGTCGAGAAACGGCGTGTAGTTCTTCGCGTAGTAGAGATCGTATTCAAGCTTGTGGCGCGCATCCTCTATGCTGGCCCCATAGGGGTAATTGATCTGCGCCCAACCGGTGATGCCCGGCTTCACCATGTGCCGTTCGGCGTAATAGGGCAGCTTGTCTTCCAGATCGTTGACGAAATGCGGCACCTCGGGGCGCGGACCCACGAAGCTCATCTCGCCCTTGATGACGCTCCATGTCTGCGGCAGCTCGTCGATGCGGACCTTGCGGATGAAGCGACCGAGCCGGGTGATCCGCGGATCGTTCTCGCTCGCCCACTTGGCACCGTCCTTCTCCGCATCGGTGCGCATGGAGCGCAACTTGAGTACCCAGAACGGCCGACCATACAGACCGACGCGCTGCTGCCGGAAGAAGGCCGGTCCCTTGCTGTCGATCTTCACCAGCACGGCGAACAGCGCGATGACAGGCAGGGACACGATCAGCAGCAACGTGCCGACTGCAATATCGAAACTGCGTTTCGCAATGCTCGACCAGAGCCGTCCTGCCGAGAAGCCTTCGGAGAAGATCAGCCAGCTGGGATTGAGCGTGTCGAGATCGACGCGGCCCGTTTCCCGCTCAAGGAAACTCGATACCTCGTGCACGGGGATGCCACGCGTGCGCACACGCAGGAGGTCCGCCAACGGCAGGGCATTGCGGCGCTCTTCCAGTGCCAGCACCAGTTCGGCTCCGCGTTGCCGCGCGACATGGGCACCCAGATCGGCAATCTGATCGCGCGAGATTGCTTCGGGCAGAATCCGATGCGCCTCGTTCATTGCGATGAAGCTCGTGATGACGAAGCCGCTGTCTTCCTGCGCGGAAAGGGCCTTCAGCCGGGCAGCGCGGCTACCCGCACCCAGCACCACCACGCGGCGTTTAAAGCGCTCGCGGTCCACCGCATGGCTCAGGCCGACGCGAATGATCCCGATCATGACTGCCGCAAGCCCGAGCGCATAGAGTAGGGTCGAGCGCCAAAAGCCCATGGTCGGCAACATGAAGTCGATCACCGCAAGCGCGACGCCGCCGAGAGAAAGAGCCACAAGGCTGCGTGCGAAGGCATAGCGCGGGCTGCGCAGCGCCTCGGGACTGTAAAGCCCGATTGCGACCATCGCGAGTGAGCAGATGAGCGTAAATCCCAGGATCGGGAGCACGCGTTCGGTCCAGTCCCCGGCATCCATTCCGATCTGCGCGGCACGAATATGCCAGGCAAGATCGCCCGCCAGCAGCAACAGCGCGAGATCGCACAGCCCGAACAGCAGCACCGTGTGCGGAATGTAGTGCTTGAAAAGGCGGATCATCGCAGCGTGCCGGGCCCCAATTTTTCGCGAGGCTTCGCGAAATTCGACTTGGTGCCCGGCTTACGCGCGAGTGATGAAATGTCGGTAAACTTTACACCGCCATTGGGCGGCGGAATTCCCCTATTCGCTAGGCGCGACGCGGTCTGCGGCGTCTTCCACTGCCTCGCCGGCATCATTTACGGCATCGCCGACCTGCGTGGCGGCATCGCCGATCGCATTGTCCTTGGCGACCTCGGCATTGCTCATGTTGCTGAAGAAGTAGACCGCGACGAGGATCGCGATCACGGCGAGGATGATGAGCAGGATCGTACTGCCACCGCCGCCGTGTTTTTCGCCATCGGTCACCACCGTGTGCGTGGTGTGGGTGTTACCGGCTTCGTCGGTATGTTCGGTAATACGTTCTTCGGTCATGGCTTTGCGCCCCTCTATATCATTCCTGATTTGCAAAAAGCGCAACCGCGAGCCGGGTTCCCTTTTTGCGGTTAGTCAACCGGTGCCTGTGCAGGCCCGCGCAATGATCGCGCGGGGCACTCTACGCGGCGACACATCCGGCAACCGGGGCCGATTGGCATTGCGTCTTCGGGGCGCAGGGAGATGCCCTTGGCGAGCGAGAAATTGTCCGCGAAGCGTGCCTCGATCCCCAGCAACATGACATCGCTACGCGGTTCGTCGGCCACGGCCGGGGCCGCGATTTGGGCGACGACCCAGTGCTGCGGGCCCAGAGCGCCATCTTCCATCAGCACGGCCTGCGCATGCCATGGCGCGCTCGATTGCGATTGAAGCAACGGACATGCCGGTCGCCTGTCGAGCATGCTCGTCTCGCTCGCCCCCAGCAGCCGTTCGACCAGCTGGAGCGCCGGATCGACCCGCCCGGCGAAGAAGGGCAGGCCGCGCTGCCCCACCCGCTGCAGTGTCGTCAGCCTTCGTGCGACTTCGCCCACATCGGTGCCGAAGCGCCTCGCAAGCACGACCGGATCGTAACCTGTCGCATCACAAGCCCGCATGAACCGCCCATAGGGCATCAGGAGTGCTCGCGCGAAATATCCGCGCAGGTAGCCAGCAAACGCGTCCCGCGCACCGGGGTGATCGAAGCTGGCGCCGCCCGCAATATTCGCGATCATCTCCCGGTATTCGAGCGCGGCGATCTGCATGCCGAGCGCGAGGTTGCGCGCGGCAGGAGTCAGCATTTCGGAGAGCTGCACCTGCCGGGCATGCAGGTCGAGCCGACGATTGGTCTCTGGCAACACCGCGCGCGGCAGGTACCGGATGGCGAGATCGTGCCGGTCGCGCAGGTAATCGGTCAGTGCGGCACCAATATCGGCGCGGGTCAGGCGTAGCTCGTCGGCCAGGTTTTCCGCCGCTTCGTCTAGATCGGCAAAGTGGTTGCGCCACCGCTCGATCGCGCGCCACACCTCGGCCTCCATCGACACCGTATCGGCCCGCGGCCCGCCGCCTTCGTCGAACAGGCGGGAGAACGCCGCTGCCGCGAGGGGAGCCGCCGCGAGGAATTCGGTCACTTCCGCACGGTCGATGCCCAGGTCGGCGAAGCGTTCGTCAGCCAGACGCCGCGCCAGCCCGTCGATCCCGCCGATCGCGGCATTCTCTTGCAGTGCACGTGGATCGTAATCGAACTCATCGACCAGTTGCAGGACGACGCGCGCGGTCACTGGCCGCTGGTTGCGCTCGATCAGGTTAAGGTAGCTGGGCGAGATCGACAGGCGCTGCGCCATCGCTGCCTGTGTCAGCCCTTCACGCCTGCGCAGGCGCCTGAGGGCTGCACCGGCATAAAGAGAGGGTTCGCTCATGACATCGGACCTTATTGGTGCTTGTAAATTTTATTACAATCACACAAGCGTTTCGCTCCGATTAAGCGATAACAGACAAGTTAGCTTGTGAACATCCCTGTCCGATCCTGACGCTCCACCGTATCTGCGGTGTCACGAATACATATCGGACGGAGTTTCCCCATGACCTACGCACAAGAAATCGAGAACCTGCAGACCCGTATAGCCGATGGTGGCCATGCATGGGCCGCGATCGACCCCGCATCGGCTGCGCGTATGCGCCTGCAGAACCGTTTCCGCACCGGGCTCGACATCGCGAAATACACCGCGAAGATCATGCGCGAAGACATGGCAGCCTATGATGCCGACCCCACGAAATACACCCAGTCGCTGGGCGCATGGCACGGGTTCATCGGCCAGCAGCAGATGATCGCGATCAAGAAGCATTTTGGCAGCACCAAGCAGCGCTACCTCTACCTGTCGGGCTGGATGGTCGCCGCGCTGCGCAGCGAGTTCGGGCCGCTGCCCGACCAGTCGATGCACGAGAAGACCAGCGTCCCGGCACTGATCGAGGAAATCTACACCTTCCTGAAGCAGGCCGACGCCCGCGAACTGGGTGGCCTGTTCCGCGAACTCGACGCCGCCAAGGAGGCGGGCGATGCGGTCACCACGCACCGCCTGCTGGGCCAGATCGACAATTACGAAACCCACGTGGTTCCGATCATCGCCGATATCGACGCGGGCTTCGGCAATGCCGAGGCAACGTACTTGCTCGCCAAGCAGATGATCGAAGCCGGTGCCTGCGCGCTCCAGATCGAGAACCAGGTTTCCGACGAGAAGCAGTGCGGCCACCAGGACGGCAAGGTTACCGTACCGCACGAGGACTTCCTCCAGAAGATCCGCGCGATCCGCTACGCTTTCCTCGAACTGGGTGTGGAAGACGGGATCATCGTTGCGCGGACGGACAGCCTGGGTGCAGGCCTGACCAAACAGATCGCTTACTCGAAGGAGCCGGGCGACCTGGGTGACCAGTACAACAGCTTCCTCGACGCAGAACCGGTCGATCCGGCCAATATTGGCAACGGGCAGGTCTTCATCAGCCGCGACGGGCAGTTGATGGCGCCCAAGCGCCTGCCGTCGAACCTGTACCAGTTCCGCGCCGGAACGGGCGTGGACCGGGTTGTGCTCGACTGCATCACCTCGCTCCAGAACGGGGCCGACCTGCTGTGGATCGAGACCGAGAAGCCGCATGTCGAGCAGATCGCCGAGATGGTCGACAAGATCCGCGAGACGGTGCCGAACGCAAAGCTGGTCTACAACAACTCGCCCAGCTTCAACTGGACGCTGAACTTCCGCCAGCAGGTATTCGATGCCTGGCAGGAGGAAGGCCGCGACCTGTCGCAGTACGATCGCGCCAAACTGATGAGCGTGGACTACGACGGTACGGAGCTTGCCCAGGAAGCGGACGCGAAGATCCAGAGCTTCCAGGCCGATGCCGCGAAGCGTGCGGGTATCTTCCACCACCTGATCACGCTGCCGACCTACCACACGGCGGCGCTGAGCACGGACAACCTCGCCAAGCGCTACTTCGGTGAAGAAGCGATGCTCGGCTACGTCAAGAACGTGCAGCGCGAGGAAATCCGCCAGCAGATCGCCTGCGTGAAGCACCAGAACATGGCCGGGTCCGATATCGGCGACGACCACAAGGAATACTTTGCCGGTGAGGCCGCACTGAAAGCGGGCGGCAAAGACAACACCATGAACCAGTTCGCCGCCTGATAACGGCGGGAACCGGATGGCGGCTCAAGGGCTGCTTTAGGAGAACGAGGATGACCACGATGACAGAAGAAACGCCGAAGACCGAACCAGGCCGGGCACGCGCCCTGCTCTCGACTGCGGATTTCCGCCTGCTGCGGGCTGCGCTTGCCAGCCATGCGCGGGCAACCGAGGATCGCGAGGAGCTGGCGAAGATCAACGCCCTCCACCACCGGCTGGGCACCTACGTCCCCGACGCGGAATAACTGCGCGAGAGGATGCCAAGGGCGGGCGTATCGGGACATTCCGGTACGCCCGCTTTTCTTTTCGAGGGCATTCAGCCGCGCGGCATCAGCTGCATCGCCGCAGACGCGAGCGCTTCCGCACCGGTCGCGATGACCTTCTCCGCATCGGGCGCCCAGAACGGGCTGTGCAGCGAGGGCAGCGTCTTTTCACCCCGCTGCGCCGCTTCGAATTCGGCTTGGGGAACGCCGCCTACCCAGAAGATCAGCGACTGGATGTTCTGCGGATCGGCACGGCGGAACTGGCCGAAATCCTCGCCCCCCATCACGCTGGGCACCTTCACCACCTTCTCGTAGCCGAAGCGATCCTCGAAATGGGTCATCAGCCGGTCGGTGAATTCGGGATCGTTGTAGGTGGATGGCGTATAGGGCTCCTCCACTTCCACCACCGGCATCAGGTCGTCGGGCAGGCCCGCGGCAATCGCCTCGCCCCGGGCGATCCGTGCAATCCCGTCGAGCAGGAGCTTGCGCGATTTATCGGTGTAGCTGCGCACGGTCAGCTGCAATTTCGCTTCGTCGGAGATGATGTTGTGCTTTGCCCCGGCGCGGAAGCTGCCAACCGTCACGACACCCGGTTCCAGCGGGGAAAGCTCACGGCTGACCAGCGTCTGCAGCTTCATCACGATGGCGCTGCCGAGCACGACCGGGTCCTTGGTCGATTGCGGGTACGCACCATGCCCACCGACACCCTTCACCGTGATGTCCACGCTGTCCACATTGGCGAGCGCATATCCCGGCGCGAACCCGATCATCCCTGCGGGAAACTGCGCAGCGTCGTGGAATGCTATCGTGTAATCCGGCTTGGGAAAGCGTTCGTACAGGCCGTCCTCCAGCATGGCGAGCGCACCTAGCCCAAGTTCCTCCGCCGGTTGCAGGATCATCACCAATGTGCCGCTCCACTGGTCCTTGTGATCGACCAACTGCTGCGCCGCGCCGATCCAGCCCGCCATGTGCGTATCGTGGCCGCAGGCGTGCATCACGCCCGTCTCGACGCCAGAGGCAGGCGTCGCCGTGACGGTCGAGGCAAAGGGCAGGCCCGTCTGCTCGACCACCGGCAAGCCATCCATGTCCGCCCGCAGGAGGACGGTGGGCCCCTCCCCGTTCTCCATCACCGCGACGACGCCGGTCTTGCCGACACCCTCGGTCACCTCGAAGCCGAGGGCACGCATGCGCGCGGCCAACTTCGCCGCGGTTTCGAATTCCTCGAAACTCAGTTCGGGGTTGGCATGAAGATCGCGATAGAGCTCCATCAGTTCGGGCATGTCTTCGGCGATGCCCGCCTTCAGGCTGTCATCCTGCGCCCGTGCCTGCGCGGACGCGAGCAGGGCCGTGCCGATGATAGTGCTAAGAAATCCGAACTTCATGCCAATACCCCCCAAAGTCAGGCGGGCATTTGCTGACGCTAGAGCTGATAAGTCAACACCAGCAGGATGGAGAGCGTCGTCACCATCAGCAGCACCAGCGGCACGCCGGTGCGGATATAGTCCGCAAACTCGTAAGATCCTTCGCCCATGATCAGCATGTTCGTCTGGTAGGCGATGGGCGTTGCATAGCACAGGTTGCACCCGAACAGCACAGCCAGCACCAGCGGCTCTGGCGGGAGGCCCAGCTCGGTCGCGATACTGAATGCGATCGGCGTGCCCACCGTTGCGGCGGTCGCGTTGGAAGCGAAGTTCGTCAGCACGGTGACGAACAGCATGACTGCGGCGAGGACGAGTGCGGGTGCGAGCGCGGATAGTCCGAGCGACAGCGTGGCGCCAAGCCACGCGGCAGCGCCGCTCGATTCCACAATCGCGCCGACCGCAATACTCGCCGCGACCAGCACGATTACCTTGGCGGAGAGCGCCCGGCCGACCCGGTCGAATTTGACGCACCCGGTTACGAACATCAGGATCGCACCGGCCAGTGCAGAGATCGCAATCGGAAACAGGCCGATGGATGCAGTGAAGATCGCGCCGCCCATGATCACGGCCGCCATCACCGCCTTGGACCTGCGGGGAAGCTCGCGCATCCCTTCCAGCATCAGCAGGCTGTCCGCACGCGCGAATTCTTCCAGGTTGGCGCGCAGGCCTGTGACCATCAGCACATCGCCTTCCGCGAAACGCAGATCGCCTTCGGCATAATCGCCCTTGAGGCGCTGCCCGCTCGACCAGCGTTCCGGCCGATGGACACCGAGCACCGCCACACCATACCGGTCTGCGATTCCCGAACTTGGCAAGGTGCGCCCCAGGAGCCGGGAGTCGCCCGTCACCGCCACTTCGACGACGATAACATCCTCGTCGCGCGCTGCCGCCTCACGCTTGATCTTGGACAGGACCCAGTCCGGCGCGGCCTCGCCCCGCAAGGTCCGCATCGCGTCCTCGATCCCTTCCTGCGTGCCCGAGATCAGCAAGCGTTGCTGGGGCTGCAAACGCCCGATCGGCGGATCATGCACGGTCACGCTCTCGGAAAGCCTGGGCAGCACGTCGGACAGCAACTCGCCTGTCAGCGGACCATCCTCGCTCACCCGCAACCGCGCCTGGAACCGCCGGCGGACCCGCGTGTCCTCCGTCCGGTTATCCTTGAGCAGGCGCGGCATGACGAGCCACAGGTAGGGCAGCGCAATCGCGGCCGCGAACAGCACGATCGGCGTGTAGTGGAACACCCCCATTTCCGGCAGGCCGAGGTCGCTCGCGATCGATACGACCAGGATATTGGTCGAAGTGCCGATGGTCGTCGCCATCCCCCCGATCAGCACCGCCGCATTCAGCGGGATCAGCGTTTTCGAAGCAGGCAGCGCGCCCCGCGCGGCGAGGCTGACGAAGATCGGCAGCAGCAGGACCAGTACCGGCGTATCGTTGACCGCCATAGACAGCGCCATTGCCGCGACCAGCGAAATCAGCAGGCCGAGCTGCAGGTTCCACTTGAACAGCCGCTCCAGCAATTGCGCGGCGGGCTCCAGCGCGCCGGTGACCACCAGCCCGCGCCCCATGATCATCAGCGCGCAGATCGTGATCAGCGCGTAATGGCCGAAGCCGGAGAACGCGATGGCCAGCCCGTCGGTCGGCTTCATCTCCGGCAAGGGGAAGAAATAGAGGAACACCGCGATAACGGCGATAGTCAGCAGCGAGACGATTTCGGTCGATAGCTTGCTGCGCGCGAAGCCGAAGAACATCGCGATCGTCACGATCATCGCGGCGATCGCGTGAAAGGAAGGAGGTTCGATCATCGCTGCGTCAAGCGATAGCGTTCCGCGGTATGCCTTAGCAATGCACCATACGCGCAAACCGGCGTATTTTCAGCCGAAAGATGTGGTGCCCCTGGCCCGACTCGAACGGGCACTCCGTAAGGAACTCGATTTTGAGTCGAGCGCGTCTACCAATTCCACCACAGGGGCATCTCGTCCGCGCGCCATAATGTGCGCGAGGGCGTTAGCGCAAGCTGTTCGCCACGATCTTGTGCATCTTGGAATGCAATCCGTCGTTCCCGGCCAGCACCTGCTTGTGCAGGACCGGTTCGCTGCGCCCGCGGTAATCGGTCACGAAACCGCCCGCTTCGCGCACCAGCAGGCACCCTGCCGCAGTGTCCCAAGGTTGCAGGTCGCTTTCCCAGAACCCGTCAAAACGCCCGGCAGCGACCCATGCAAGGTCGAGCGAGGCGGCACCAAAGCGACGGACACCCGCAACCTCGGGGCCGAGCGCCCCGTAAATCCGGCTCCACTCAGCGAAATTGCCGTGGCCCTGGAAGGGCATGCCGGTCGCCACGAGGGCATCGCTGAGGCGCGAGCGGGAGGAGACGCGAAGGCGCCCGTCGTGCAGCCACGCACCACGCGTTTTCTCGGCCCAGAAGGTTTCGTCGGTGATCGGCTGGTAGACGACTGCGGCGGTCACATCGCCCCAGCCCGATCCGTCCAGCTTGCGCTCCTGCACGGCGATGGAGATCGCGAAGTGCGGAATGCCGTGGAGGAAGTTGCTTGTCCCGTCGAGCGGGTCGATCACCCAGCGCGGCGCATTCTCGTCCTCGCCCTTGATCTCGCCGGCCTCTTCCAGAAGGAAGCCCCAGCCTGGGCGCGCCTGCAGCAGATCGTCATACAGCGAGCGTTCGGCACGCATGTCTGCCTTGCTGACGAAATCGGCAGGCCCCTTGCGGCTTACCTGCAGGTGCTCGATCTCGCCGAAGTCGCGCCGCAGGCGGTTGCCCGCACGCCGCGCGGCCTTTTCCATGACGCGAATGATACCGGGTAAGACTGGCATTTCTATTCAATTCCGTTCGGTTCGAGCTGAAGTCGAGAACCCTGGCCTGAACGTGTCTCGACTTCGCTCGACACGAACGGTGCTGGTTACTTAGCCGGCCTTCCCGACGTAGCTTTGTTCGTACACGTCGACGATGATGCGCGTGCCGCTTTCGATATGCGGCGGCACCATGATCCGCACCCCATTGTCGAGGATCGCGGGCTTGTAGCTGGAAGAGGCAGTCTGCCCCTTCACCACCGCATCGGCCTCCACGATTTCGGCTTCGACCTGTTCGGGCAACGCGACCGAGATGGGCTTTTCTTCCCACAGTTCCAGCGTCACGGTCATCCCGTCTTGCAGGAACGGGCGCGCATCGCCCAGTAGGTCGCTCGGCAGGTTGATCTGCTCGTATGTGTCGGTGTCCATGAACACCAGGAACTCGCCATCCTCGTACAGGAACTGGTAGTCCTTGGTGTCGAGCCGCACCTTCTCGACCGTGTCGGCGCTGCGGAAGCGCACGTTGGTCTTGCGGCCATCCTGCAGGTTCTTCATCTCGACCTGCATGTAGGCCCCGCCCTTGCCCGGCTGAGTGTGCTGGATCTTGGCGACCTTCCAGATGCCGCCTTCATATTCGATAATATTGCCGGGGCGGATATCGACGCCGCTGATCTTCATGGGAACGTACCTTGGGTCAAAGAGAAGTGGGGCCTGGTCGAGGTGCGGCAGGGCACCGGGGCAACAGGTCGCGGCGCCTTAGCCGAGCGCTCATGGTCAGGCAAGGTAAGGCGCACTATATTGCCTGCCATGGACAGGATTTCGAACTTCACCACGCCGCTACTTGCCGCGACCGCGCTCTGCACACTGGCGACACCGGCGCTTGTTGGCGCCACGCAGCCGACCATGCCGCAATCGGGCCGGGTCGATACGCTGCCGCTGGGCCAGTACGAGTGCACTTTGCCCGGCGATGCAAGCGGACCTGCCTGGCATCGCATCCCCGACAGCGATTTCGCGATCCTCAATGCTTCAAGCTACCAGGCACGCGGGGCGCGCGGTATCTACCTGCTGCGCGGCGACCAGGTGACATTCACGACCGGCCCTCTACGCGGCCTCATGTTCGAGCGATCGGGCGCCCGCATGCTGCGTGAACGCAAGGCCGACGGGTCGCTGGGCCGGATGCGGTGCGTGCGGAACGGCCCTAGCAATCCTTCAATCCTGCTGCCTCGACAGGTAGGGAAAAGGATTGATCGCATTGGTCGGCTCCCACCATTCGGCCTCTTCAGTGGTACGCATGATGGCGAAGTGCAGGTGCGGTGCATCGGGCGCGGCATTTCCGGTCGTGCCGACTTCGCCGAGCCGCTGGCCACGGCGCACCTTCTGGCCTTCCTTCAGCCCCGGCGCATACTTGTCGAGATGCGCGTAGTAGAAGATCGTCTCCTTGTCGGCGGAGCGAATATACAGCGAATTTCCGCCCGTTTCCGACTGGTAGATTTTCTCGATCGTGCCGGGGGCTGCGGCGATGACCGAAGTCCCCTTTGGTGCCATGATGTCGATCGCCTCGTGCAAGCGCGCACCGCCATCGCGTTCTGCCAGGAAGCTGTCGGTCAGTTCGCTGGGCCTGATGTTGAGCACCGGGATCACCATTTGCGACAATTCCCTGTCGCTCGGCATCGTGGCGTCGTCCTTGTTCGCCGTAGCCACGCGTTTCGCAGGGTTATCGGTGGAGGATTGTTCGCTCGCGACTACGCGATCCTCCTCGGTCATGTCTGTATCGCCCTGCGATACCTGGCCTGGTCGTGTCTTCTCGATCTGGCTGTCCGACCCTGCAAGGTCGAGAAGGCTGCCACCCGCCACGATCCACACCATCGATGTGATGGTGGCGGTGATGATGATCGTCAGCAGGCGATCGACAATGCCCAAAGTCTTCGCCTTGGCGGCCTTTAGCCCCTCAAACATGCCTTTCCTTCTCCAGTGCTTCGACGAAGGCTTTAACGGCCAGTTCCTCGTCCCCGTTCCAGATCGCGCCCGAAACGGCGAGGAAATCGGCGCCTGCGGCAATGAGCGGACCGCAGTTTTCCGGCGTTATCCCGCCGATTGCCACGCATGGTAGTTCGAAGATCTGCGACCACCAGCTGAGGATTTCCGGTTCGGGGCGCTCCGCGTCGCCCTTATCTTTCGTCGTGCTGGGAAAGAATGCGCCGAACGCAACGTAATCCGCCCCGGCCTCGCCCGCTTCCATCGCGAGATGACGCGAAGCGTGGCACGTCACGCCGATCTGCACCTGCATGCCCAGCGCATCGCGCGCTTCTGCCACAGTGCCATCGTCCTGCCCCAAGTGCACACCATCCGCCTTCAGCCGCTTGGCGAGCGCGATGTCGTCGTTGACGATGAAGGCGACATCGTGTGCGGCGCAGATTTCCTGCAATGGCGCAGCGAGCGCGGCAGCTTCATGCTGGCTGGCGGTCCCTTCGAATCCTTTCACGCGGAACTGGAATGCGGTGATGTGGTCCTTTCCCGCCTCCAGTGCCCGGCCCAACCTGGCCGGAAAGTCGCCGCCCACATCGAGCGGGGAAATCAGGTATAACTGCGTCGGGATATGCGGCGGTACGCCATTTGGATCGGTCATGGCTCGCGCAGGTAGCGTCCCCTGCAGCGTTCGTCGATATTCAGCGCGCCGCAAGCATGCCGGGCGCTAGATACCCGGCGATGAAACACGCCATCCTGTTCGCCGCTGCACTGTCGCTCTCCGCCTGCGCAGTCGTGCCCAACTCGCCCATCGTCGATTCCCCGCACGAGGTCGCGCAGCAGGGAAGCGCCGTGGGCCTTCTCAAGCCGGTCCAGCTGGGCCGCGCCGTGGTCACCCCAATGCGTGTGACCGAGGACAGCCGCTGCCCGATGAACGCACGCTGCGTGTGGGCGGGCCGCGTCGTGGTGGAAACGCGCATCGACGGGATCGGCTGGCGGCAGACGCAGCCGCTCACACTGGGTGAGCCGCATACGGTGCGCGGCATTACCGTGACGCTGGTTTCGGTCATGCCCGAACAGCAGACCGGAAAGCAGATCGGTTCCGCCGAGTATCGCTTCGTTTTCGAAGGGGGCTAGGCCCGCCCCCGCCGGGTTTACCGGACCTCAGCCCGCGACGCTGGCTGCGTAAATTTCGTCGATCGCGTGTCCGAGCGCGTCGTTGAATTTCGCATCGTCCATCTGCGCGCGCAGTTCTTCCAGCAGTGCACGGCTGAAGCTCGCGATCATGCCGGTGTTCTTGGCCAGCTCGCGGCAGGCTTCATCACGGCCATAGCCGCCCGACAAGGCAACCACGCGCAGAACCTTGGGATGTTCGACCAACGGCAGGTACAGGTTCGGCTCGCTGGGGATCGTAAGCTTCAACATCACTTGCTGGCCATCGGGCACACGCTCCAACTGTTCCTGGAAGGCGGCGAGCAGATGCGCTTCGGCTTCGCCGCGGGTGGAAGACTTCAGGCTGACTTCGGGCTCGAGGATCGGGACGAGGCCATGGCCGAGGATTTCCAGCCCGAAATCCATCTGTTGCCGCACCGCGTCTGCAATGCCCTGCTGGTTCGCTTCGTGCACGACCGAGCGCATCTTGGTGCCGAACACGCCGAGTTCCTTGGCGCGGGCGCATTGTGCCCCCAGCTGCGGCATATCCTTCATCAGCTGCACGCCATTGGCTTCGTCGTGCATGCCCTTGTCGACCTTGAGGAAGGGCACGATGCCCTTGCCTGCAAGGCGCTGGGGGATCGGCATGCCTTCAGGGTTGCAGCCCTCCATCGTCTTTTCGAAGAGGATGGCGCCAACCACCTTTTCGCCGGTGAAGGCGGGACTTTCCACGATGCGGCAGCGCATTTCGTGGATCTTGGCGAACATCTCGTCCTCGCCCGAATATTCGCTCTCGGCCACGCCATAGCCCGCCAGCGCCTTGGGCGTGGAGCCACCCGACTGGTCGAGCGCGGCGATAAACCCGTCACCCTTGGCGATCTGCGCCTTCATCTCTTCAAAATTCATGCTGTGTTCGTCCCATGCATACGAATGCCTTGGCGCGGCGCTTAGCGTTCCAGCAGGCAAGTCGCAACCGCTGGGAGGCGACTTACTCGTGCCTTTTGCCGGTGGTGATCAGCGTGTGCCGCGTACCTTGCGGATGATCGCATCGAAACGCAGTACCGGGTTGCCATCGGCCCTGACGATCCCCGCGACGAAGATCGTCTTGCCACCGGCCCGCACGACCTCGCCGGTCGCCTCGACAAGCTGGCCGACCCGCACGGGGTCGAGGAAATCGCCCGCCAGCGACAAGGTGACGCCATGGCTGCCGTCCATCGCCGGACGTGCAATGGTGAAGATCGCGCTGTCCGCAAAGGTCATCAAACAACCGCCATGCATGAAGCCCGCGCCGTTCATGTGACGCGGTTCGGCCCGAAAGGCGATACGCGGCGTGCCATCTGCATCGATCGTTTCATAGAACGGGCCCGCGCGCTGCTCGAACGCATCGCTCTGCCACACCTGCCAGCCCGCGAACTCGCCTTCGGTTACATCGACGAGACCGACGCCGCCCGCTTCGCCTACGCCTTCGTTCTCGCTCATGCGGACCCTTTCAGCGCTTCGACACCGGGCAGTGGCTTTCCTTCCATCCATTCGAGGAAAGCGCCACCTGCTGTTGAAATATAGGTGAAATCTTCGGAGACATCGGCGGCATTCAGCGCTGCAACCGTATCGCCACCCCCTGCGATAGAAACCAGCGAGCCTTCCTTGGTAAGCGCGGCTGCGGTCCGTGCGAGGCTGACCGTTGCCGCTTCGAACGGCGGTGTCTCGAACGCGCCCAGCGGCCCGTTCCACACAAGCGTGCGGCAGGTCTTAAGCACATCGGCCAGCGCCTCGGTCGCTTGCGGTCCGATATCGAGGATCATCTCGTCCGCCGCGACCTCGTGCACATTGCTGGTCCGTAAGCTGGCAGGATTGGCGGAAAATTCCTTCGCCACGACGACGTCATAGGGCAAATGGACCGTGCAGCCCGCGTGATCGGCGGTGTCCATGATCGCGTTCGCCTTGCCGACCAGGTCGTGCTCGCACAGCGACTTCCCTACATCCGCACCCCGCGCGGCGAGAAAGGTGTTTGCCATCCCGCCGCCGATGATGAGGTGTTGGACCTTGCCGACAAGGTTTTCGAGCACGTCGAGCTTGCTCGAAACCTTCGCCCCACCGACGACTGCAGCAACGGGTGTTTCCGGGTTGCCCAGCGCCGCGTCGAGCGCCTTGAGCTCCGCTTCCATCGCGCGGCCGGCATAGGCGGGAAGCAGGTGCGCGAGGCCTTCTGTGCTGGCATGCGCCCGGTGCGCGGCGGAGAAGGCATCATTGACGTAGAAATCGCCATGCGCAGCGATGGTCTTCGCGAAATCGGGGTCGTTGGCTTCCTCGCCAGGCCAGAAACGCGTGTTTTCCAACAGGCCGATATCGCCATTGCGCAGGATACCGAGCGACTGCTCCACCGACGGACCAGACACTTCGGAGATGAACATCAGCTCCTTGCCCAACACATCCGCCACATCGCCCTGCACATAGCTTGTGCTCATGGTCGAATTGCGCTGCCCCTTGGGCCGGCCGAAATGGGCGAGCAAGAGGACCTTGGCGCCCTTGTCGCACAGTTCGAGAATGGTCGGCTTTGCCGCCTCGACCCGGGTGACATCCGTGGCCGAGCCATCTTTCATCGGCAGGTTGAGATCGACACGCACCAGCGCAACCTTGCCGGAAAGATCGGTAGACAGATCGTCGAGGGTTTTGAAATTCGCCACTATCACGTCCCCTCCTCTCCCTCGATGGGAGAGGGATACGAAGCCTTGCGAGCCTGTCTCGCTAGGCGGAGTTGGGAGAGGGTGACCAGTGCAGCATCCCCTCTCCAAGCTATGCTAGCCACTATAGCGGCAAGCGGCGCTATCCTCTCCCGAAATGGGAGAGGATGATATCAGATCAGCCCCGCCATCACGCCGGCGGTGTCGATCATACGGTTCGAGAAACCCCATTCGTTGTCGTACCAGCTGACCACGCGGGCCAGCTTGCCTTCGAGAACGGCAGTTTCCAGACTGTCGACCGTGCTGCTGGCGGGCTGGTGGTTGAAATCGCTGCTGACCAGCGGCTGGTCGGTGAAATCGAGCACGCCCTTCATCGGGCCTGCCGCGGCCGCCTTCAGCGCTTCGTTCAGTTCGTCGGCGCTGGTGTCGCGGCCGGGGGTAAACACGAGGTCGATCAGCGAGACGTTGGGCGTCGGCACACGGACCGACGACCCGTCCAGCTTGCCGTTGAGCTCGGGCAGCACCAGACCCACAGCGCGCGCGGTGCCGGTGGTGGTCGGAATCATGTTCTGTGCACCACCGCGCGCCCGGCGCATGTCGGAATGCATCTGGTCGAGCATGCGCTGGTCGTTGGTGTAGGAATGGATCGTGGTCATGAAGCCACGTTCGATCCCGACGGTATCGTGCATCACCTTCGCCACGGGAGCGAGGCAGTTGGTGGTGCAGCTGGCATTGGAGACGATGTGATCGTCACCCGTCAGCGTCTCGTGGTTCACGCCATAGACGATCGTCTTGAGGTCGCCCTTGGCCGGGGCCGAGATCAGCACGCGTTTGGCACCCGCATCGAGATGCGGCTTCGCGGCGTCGACCGACTGGAAGAAGCCGGTGCATTCGAGCACGATGTCGACGCCCATGTCACCATGCGGCAGCTTGCCAGGCTCACGCTCGCTCGTGACGGCGATTTTCTTGCCATCCACGACCAGCGCATTGCCATCGACCGTCACCTTTCCGGGGAAGCGGCCATGCGTCGAATCATACTGGAACAGCAGCGCATTGGCATTCGCATCGGCCAGGTCGTTGATCGCGACCAGCTCCAGATCGTGATCGCTACGCTCCAGAATGGCGCGTGCGACAAGGCGCCCGATGCGCCCGAAACCGTTGATTGCAACCTTGGTCGCCATGACGTGTCTTCTCCTGACTTATGCTTCCAGCTTGGCGAGGATCTTGGATACGATCGCCTCGCTCGTGAATCCGAAATGTTCGAAGGCGTCCTTGGCCGGGGCCGAGGTGCCGAAACTGTCGATGCCGATGCGCAGTCCGTTGCTCATCGTGTAGCGTTCCCACCCGAAGGTGGTGCCCGCTTCGATGCTGACGCGCAGGATTTCCTCCGGCCCGACATTGGGGAGGATGTTGTCGCGATAGGCAGGGCTCTGCTCGTCGAACAGCTCCGCACAGGGCATCGAGACCACATCGGCGCCAATACCGCGCGATTCCAGCTCTGCCGCGCATTCGAGGGCGAGGCCGATTTCGGAACCGGTCGCGATCAGGATCACGCGACGCTCTGCCTCGGCATCCTTCGCACGATAGGCTCCGCGCGCGCTCTGGTTGCCGTCGGCCGCCTCGGTACGGAACTGCTCAAGGCCCTGCCGCGAAAGCGCGAGCACCGTAGGCCGCTTCTTCTGCTGTAGCGCCACTTCCCAGCACTCGGCGGTTTCCACCGCATCGCCGGGGCGCATCACCAGCAGGTTCGGGATCGCACGCAAGCTCTGCAGGTGCTCGATCGGCTGGTGCGTCGGCCCGTCCTCACCCAACCCGATCGAATCATGCGTCATCACGTAGATCACGCGCGCTTCCTGCAGGGCGGACAGGCGGATCGCGGGGCGGCAGTAATCGCTGAACACCAGGACGGTGCCGCCATAGGGGATCACACCGCCGTGCAGTGCCATCCCGTTCATCGCAGCGGCCATGCCGAATTCGCGGATCCCGTAATACACGTAGCGACCGCCAGCATTGTCGGCAGAGAAATCACCCAACTCGGCCGTCTTGGTGTTGTTGGACCCGGTCAGGTCAGCCGATCCGCCTATGGTGTCGGGCAGGCGCTGGTTGATAACCGACAGCGCGTTCTCGCTCGCCTTGCGGGTGGCGACCTTCTGCGGCTCGCGAACCAGCTCGGCGACGAATTCGCTCAGGTCGAAACCTTCGGGCAGGTCGCCCGCCATGCGGCGTTCGAATGCGGCCTTGTGGTCGCTCGATTCGAGCCGCGAGAGCCATTTGGACCGCGCATCGGAACCGCGCGACCCGGCAGAGCGCCATTCGCTCGCGATCTGGTCTGGAATCTGGAATGGTTCTGCGCGCCAGTTGAGCTGCTCGCGCGCGGCGGCCACTTCGTCGGCACCCAGCGGGGATCCGTGCGTCGCCGCGGTCCCCTGCTTGTTCGGTGCACCGCGGCCGATCATCGTACGGCAGGCGATCAGCGCGGGCCGATCTTCTGCCAACGCCTCTTCGATAGCGCGAGCGATGTCGGCATAGTCGTGCCCGTCGCACGCATTGACGAACCAGCCCGTCGCCTCGAACCGTGCGCGGATGTTCTCGCTGGTCGAAAGGTCGGTGCTGCCATCGATGGTGATCTGGTTATCGTCCCAGAAGCAGATCAGGCGGCTGAGCTTCAGGTGGCCGGCAAGGCCGATAGCCTCGTGGTTGATGCCTTCCATCAGGCACCCATCGCCCGCGATCACCCACGTGTTGTGATCGACCAGCTCGTCACCGAATTGCGCGTTGAGATGCCGTTCGGCCATCGCCATGCCCACGGCCATCGCGAGGCCCTGCCCCAGCGGGCCGGTGGTGCATTCGACACCGGGCAGCAGGAAGTTTTCCGGGTGGCCGGCTGTGGGGCTGCCGAGCTGCCGGAAATTCTCGATGTCTTCCATCGTCGGCTTCGCAAAGCCGGAAAGATGCAGCAGCGAATAGAGCAGCATCGAGCCATGGCCTGCGCTCAGCACGAAACGGTCTCGGTCGGCCCAGCCTGGCGCGCTGGCATCGTATTTCAGGTAATTCGACCACAGCACGGTCGCGACATCGGCCATGCCCATCGGCATCCCGGGATGGCCACTTTGCGCCTTTTGCACCGCATCCATGGACAGGGCCCTGATGGCATTGGCCATCGGGATCATGCGTGCAGGGTCGAGACTCATGCCTGGGGAAACTCCTGAGCGGCGTTGGAGTGCCGTGATTCGATCACCGCCGTGCCTTCGACAAGGCAAGCCCGCAGGTCAAGGGAACGCGGGGAAGAAACAGGCATGAGCGCACCAAGCTGTCCAAAAAATCGCCGCCGCTCTTGGGGATCAACGATTTGCGCAGTACACCTCAGCTTATGACAGATCAAAGGCTCGAACAGGCGGTCCAGCGGATCGAGCGGGCACTGGCGCGGATCGCTGCGGTTGCCGATTCCCCGGCGGCGGAAGGGGCCGGTGCGGACAGCGCGCTGGCGCAGCAGCACGAAGCGTTGCGGAGCATGGTGCGCGCAGAGCTCGACAAGCTCGACCATGTGATCGGCGAGCTGGAAAAGTGAGGCTGACGTCATGAGCTCAAGCGATGAGTAAGGTCGAGATCGCCATCGGAGGGCGCGATTTCGCGATCTCCTGCGGGCCAGAGGACGAACCTCGCGTGCGCGCGTTGGTGGAATCTATAAACGAGCATTATCAGGCAGTTGCTCCGCGTTTCTCACAAAATCTCTTGTTCGCCTGCCTGCGTGCAGCCGACGATGTGTACGAAAAGGCGGGAGTGGCTCCGGGCGAAGACCCCGAAGCGCGCCAGTTGCGAGAGCGCCTCTCGGCCGTCGAGCATGAGCGGGACCGGCTGGAAGCGGCCCTATCTGCCGCCACGGATGCACGCGGGCGGCTGGAGCGTGACATCAAGCAGGTCCGCGAGGAAGCCCATTCCCGCAACGATGCAGAAGCGCGGGCGCAAGCGGAGCGGATCGCTACGCTCGAAAAACGCTGTGCGGACCTCCAGCATCGGCTCGAAGATGCGCAGATGCAGGAATTGCCGTTCGCAGGCGCTACTTCGGGTGGCACATCCGACCCCGACCTGCTGCCAGCGCTGGAGCGGTTTGCCGGCCTTCTCGAAACCTGTGCCGACAAGCTTGAGGCGCGCGCTTGAGAGAACGCGGGCCAGTGCCTAGATGGGGAACTGGCGGGGCTGCCCGGCACGAGCCGTTGAATATCCCTGAGGCTATAAGCAATCCTAGGGAGCTGTCCCTGCCCTGGTCCACCAGTTCGGCTGTGGGATCGGGGTATACGGCGCCCACCTGACGTTTAGGCGTCAGAGGATTTCCCTGGCACCGACCCATGGTGGTCCCGCTACCTCCACCAAGCTTCCGTTCGCCTCGAGCGAAGTCGAGAGGCTGATTGCCTCTTCTCCTGAGCGTGGGTTCTCGAGATCGGAAGAGCACACGTCT
>NZ_CAXQBM010000058.1:0-28713 GCF_964222115.1 Alteriqipengyuania sp. | reverse complement strand
CTTCGGCTTCGTCGCACGAGGTTGCGGACGTTGCAGGACCGGACTTCGATTTCAGCGGCACTCCGCTCACCGGGCGGCACGTCCTCGTCACCGCTGGGCCGACGCACGAGCCGATCGACCCCGTGCGCTACATCGCCAACCGGTCGAGCGGTAAGCAGGGTTTTGCCATCGCCGCTGCCGCTGCCGCTGCCGGCGCGCGGGTGACGCTGGTCGCCGGACCGGTGCAGCTCGCCACGCCGCCGGGTGTCGATCGCGTCGATGTGCAGACCGCGCGCGACATGGCCGATGCGGTGCGGGATGCCCTGCCCGCCGATATTGCGGTGATGACTGCCGCGGGGGCCGACTGGCGGGCGAGCGAGGTGATCGAACACAAGCTGAAAAAGCGCGCTTCCGCTCCGCCCGCGCTGCGGCTGGAGGAGAACCCCGATATCCTCGCCACGCTGGCCACGTCGGATGCGCGCCCGCCCCTGTTGATCGGCTTTGCTGCGGAAACCGAAGATGTCGTCGCCAATGCGATGGCGAAGCGGGAGCGCAAGAAGGCGGACTGGATCGTCGCCAACGACGTGTCGGGCGGTATCGGCAATAGCGTGATGGGCGGCGCAGACAACCATGTGCATCTCGTCACTGCCACGGGTGTCGAGGAATGGCCCGAAATGCCCAAGAACGAAGTGGCCGCGCAGCTGGTCGAGAGGATCGCTGCGGCACTGGAGGAAATGAATGACCCGGCAGGTTGACGTCAGGATCAAGCGGCTTGCACATGGGGAAGGGATGGCCTTGCCCGCCTATGCGAGCGATGGTGCGGCGGGCATGGACGTGTGCGCGGCGGAAGATGTGGAGCTGGCGCCCGGCGCGCGGCATGCCGTGGCCAGCGGCTTCGCGGTCGCCATCCCCGAAGGATACGAAATCCAGGTGCGCCCACGCTCGGGCCTCGCGTTCAAGCACGGCATTTCGGTGCCCAACGCGCCGGGCACGATCGATTCCGATTATCGCGGGGAGCTGAAGGTCCTGCTCATCAACCACGGAACCGATGCGTTCTCGATCCAGCGTGGTGACCGGATCGCGCAACTCGTCATCGCGCCGGTCACGCGTGCCAGCTTCGAAGAGGTCGATGACCTTGACGAGACTGCACGCGGGGCAGGGGGCTTCGGCTCGACCGGCGGGCACGCGAAGCTTTGAAACGAAAAAGGCGGACCCGTGCGGCCCGCCTTTCCTTTTTCACCTTTTCGGTACGATCCTACCGGTCTTCCGGCTTGATCGAGATGCGAACCGTCTCGCCCGAATTGCCGGGGAAGTCGGTGAACATTGCCTCGACAAGGTTGGGAACGAGGTACTGCAACCGCTTGCTGCGCGACATTGCTTCCGCCGTGCCTTCGAACAGGCGCTCCCCGGTCGCGCGATCGTCGATCTGCAGCTCGATATCGCTGGTATAGACGGTGTAGCTGCGCAGGTCGTCTTCGAACCAGGGGTCGTAGAACCCGTAACCCCAACGGCGGTCGCGAACTGCGAAGACGCGGCCGTCGCGCGTACGGTAATAGCGCGGGCGATACCGGTACCAGGGGTCGAAGAAGGGATCGCGCAGGCCCGAATCGACGATCCGCTCGCGGCCATTATCGACGCCGTAGTCGAAGCGCACCAGCAGGTCGGCGTTTTCGGGCGTGCCGGGAATGTAGCCGAGCGTGGCCATCTTTTCCGTCACGAGGCCGGCATACTGGCTGAACTCCAGCCCGCCGCTCAGCGCCGGATCGTCGGCCACGACTGCGAAGGTCTGCCCCTGCGGCGCGGGAAGCTTCGACTGGAAGCGCGAGACATCTGCCTGGAAGCCGGTCGCGCAGGCGGTCAGCCCGGCGCCCAGCAGGCTCAGTGCACCGAATGCTGCCAGAAAATTGCGTTTTTTCATGTCTCTGCCCCTTTCGGGGGTGGTGTCCATTGGGGACGCCCCCGGTCATGTGTGGTCGACCCGCTACACAGGCTTGCCTGAACCCCCCTTTAACTCCTTGAACGGCCAAAGGTTTCAAGGGCACGCTAGGCGCCGCCACGCACCAGACCAAGCGCCTTGTAGGTGGCGGCCAAGGTGGGCACCGCTTGCTCGCGCGCCATGGCTGCTCCGCGCGCAAGGATTGCATCGAGCGCTTCGCGATCCCCCAGCAACTCGCGGAAACGGCTGGAGATCGGCGCCAGCGTGTCGACCAGCAATTCGCCGAGCGCGGGTTTGAACGCGCCGAAGCCTTGCCCGCCATAGGTCGCCAGAACCTCCTCGCCAGACTGGCCGGCAAGGGCGGCGTAGATGGTGACGAGGTTGAGCGCTTCGGGTCGCCCTTCCAGCCCGGCCATCTCGGACGGCAGCGGATCGGGATCGGACTTGGCCTTCTTGACCTTCTTCATGATCGTGTCGGCATCGTCGGCCAGTTCGATCCTGCTCATCTCGGACGGATCGGACTTGCTCATCTTTTTCGATCCGTCGCGCAGGCTCATGATCCGCGCGGCCTGTGGCGGGATGTAGGGATCGGGCAGGGTGAAGACGGGCGATTCCTCATCGCAGAAATCGTTGTTGAACTTCTGCGCGATATCCCGCGCCAGCTCCAGGTGCTGCTTCTGATCGTCGCCCACGGGCACGTGGGTCGCCTGGTATAGCAACACGTCGGCGGCCTGCAGCACGGGATATGCGAAAAGCGCTACGGAGGCGCCTTCGCGGTTCTTGCCTGCCTTGTCCTTCCATTGGGTCATCCGGTTCAGCCAGCCCATGCGGGCAGTGCCGGTCAGCAACCACTGCAGCTCTGCATGCTGGGGCACCTGAGCCTGGTTGAACAGGACAGAGCGCGCCGGGTCGATCCCGCAGGCGATCAGGGCTGCAGCCATTTCCAGCGTGCCCCTGTGCAGCGTGGCGGGATCGTGCGGCATCGAAATCGCATGCATGTCGGCAAGGAAGAACAGGCATTCGCTGCCTTTGGGCAGTTCGTCCTGCATGCGCACCCAGTTGCGGATCGCGCCGAGGTAGTTGCCGAGGTGAAGATTGCCGGTGGGCTGGATGCCCGAAACCACGCGCATGGTATTCGTCCTGTTCTATCCTGCGCGGCGCATGAGCCGCGTAATCGTGTCGCGGTTGAGCACGCCCAGTGCGGCGCCTGCAACCCCGTATAGAGCGATGCCCAGCCCGGTAATGGCAGCGATGCCCAAAGCTTTCTCCCCCACGCTGCCGGTGAACCAGGGATCGATGGTATCCATCAGCCACCAGAGCCCTGCGCCCATTACGGCGGCAGCCAGGATCATCCGCACCACGCGCGAGGCTGTAAACCCGCTCATGCTGTAGTGCCCCTTGTGCCGCAGGATGGCATATAACAGCGCAACATTGCACCACGCGCCGACCGATCCGGCGACCGCAAGGCCCAGCACCCCGAGACGCGGCACCAGCAGGATATTCAGCACCACGGTCACGAATAGCGAGGCACCTGCGGTATAGACCGGGGTGCGGGTATCCTTGCGCGCGAAGAAGTTGGGCGTGAGGATCTTGATCAGCACATAGGCGGGAAGGCCGAGGACGAGCCCCTGCACGACCGCGCCGGTGACCAGCGCATCGTCGACGGTAAAATTCTGGCCCGCCATGAAGACGCGCACGAAGGCCGATCCGGTGAAGAACAGCGCGACCGCGCAGGGCACGGTCAGCAGCATGGCCAGTTCGATCGCGTTCGATTGCAGGCGGCTCGCCTCGTCCGATTCCTCACGGCTGATGAAGCGCGACAGCGCGGGCAGGATCGCAGTGCCCAGCGCAATGCCGATGATGCCCAGCGGCAGCTGGTTCCAGCGGTCCGCCATGCTGAGATAGGTGTAGCTGCCGACCGGCAGGGTGGATAGGAAGAACAGGTCGACGAAGCGGCTGATCTGGTAGATGCCTGCACCGAAAACCGCCGGAACCACCAGGATGCCGAGTTCGCGCACGCCCCGGGTCAGGCGCGGTGCGACGAGCCGGATGTTGAATCCCTGTCGCCGCATCACGAACCATAGCAGTGCGAGTTGCAGGAAGCCCGAAAACGACAGCGCGAAGGATTGCCACATCGCCGTCTCGCGTCGTGCCTCCACGCCCTCGCCCAGCGTCAGGCCATATGCCAGCGCCGCGATCAGGCAGACATTGAGCAGGATCGGCGCGGCAGCGGCGGCGGCAAACTTGGACAGGCTGTTGAGCACCGCGGCGACCAGCGTCGCGAGGCTCATGAACATAAGGTAGGGGAAGGCTATGCGCGCCATCATGATGGCGACGTCCAGGCTGTCCCCGTCGTTCTCCAGCCCCTCGGGCGCGAAATAGCCGACCACCCACGGCATCGCGATCAGGGCGATCGCGGCGAACACCACGAGGATCGGCAGGAGCACGGCGAGCACTTCGCCCGCGAAGGCCTGCGCTTCGCTGACGTCGCCATCTTCCTCCATCCGGCGGTTGAACAGCGGGACGAAGGCGCTGGCGAAGGCGCCTTCCGCAAACAGCCGGCGGAAGATGTTGGGCAGCATGAAGGCGAGTTGCCATGCATCGCCCATCGCGGTTGCGCCCAGCACGCGCGCGACCAGCACGTCGCGCACGAAGCCGAAGATGCGGCTTACGGCGGTAAACCCGCCGATCGTCCCGACATTCTTGAGCAGGCTCATCCGCCCGCCTCCCCTCTCGGGCCGCCGTCAGGCGTTGCCGCTCGCCGGGCCGCCCATGTTGGCCTGCGCGCCACCTTCTTCCTGCTGCCGCTCCTGCATGCGCTGGATGTACAGCCCGTTGAAATCGATCGGATCGACCATCAGCGGCTGGAAGCCCATGTCGCGGGTCGCATCGGCCATGACCCGGCGCGCGAACGGGAACAGGATGCGCGGAGCCTCGGCAAACAGGAACATGTGCGCCTGTTCCTCCGGCAGATTGCGGATGCCGACGAGGCCGGCATAGAGCAGTTCGACCATGTACAGCTGCCCGCTTTCGCAGGTCGCGCTGGCATTGATCTTCAGCTCGACTTCGCTGACTTCGTCGCTGACATTGTTGACTGCGATGTTGAACTGCAGGTCCAGCTGCGGCTGGTCGGTCCACTGGAAGGCGGCCGGTGCGTTCGGATTTTCGACCGACAGGTCCTTGATATATTGCACAAGGAAGCCGGCAGTCGGCTGGTTGTCGGCACCATTGCCCAGGGGCTGGTTGTCTAGGTTGGTCAGAACGTCGCCTTCGTCGGCCATGGAACTCACTCTGTCTGCAAGGTTGATAGGTCGGGCGTGTCGCCTGAGTGGATCGCCCGCATTGCTGGTTTGCCGCCTAGCAGCCGCTCTCTCGCCCCGCAACGGGCACGAATCGCCGCGATGGGACACTTCGCGGGGCGTTGTGCATTTGATATCGTCCCCTACATGTGGGAATAAGTGCCGAACCAGCGCGCCCGGCACGCCAAGCCCGTCCGGCGCGCGCCCAACGACCAGCCAGGTGCAATAGAATAGTGATTCCCGAAATCGTCATCCTCGCCATGATTGCGGTGTTCCTGGGCCTGAGGCTCTACTCGGTGCTCGGCCGCCGTGCGGAGCATGAGGAAGAGCCGAAGGCGCCCTACGTCGACCGGTTCCAGGGACCGGGCAAGGCATCGGCGGAACAGCCTGCCGAACCCCCGCGCACAGCCGTGACCGAACTGCAGGCCAAGCCGGACGTGATGCCGCAGGTGGAACGCGGCGTGCAGTCGATCATCGCGGCGGATCGCGGGTTCGACATCGTCAGCTTCCTCGAAGGGGCGAAGGGCGCCTACGGGATGATCCTGGAGGCCTACTGGCAGGGCGACAAGGAAACGCTGCGCGAACTGTGCGACGATTCGGTCTACCAAGGGTTTGCAGGCGCGATCGATGCGCGCGAGGAAGCGGGCGAAACGCTCGACAATCGCCTGATCCGGATCGAGGACGCTACGATCCGCGACGCCGAGGTAGAACGCAAGGAAGCGCGCATCACCGTTCGCTTCGTGGCCGATATTGCCGCTGTGACCCGCGACGGGGAGGGCAATGTGGTGGCCGGATCGCTCGACGATGCGATCGAGAGCCGCGACATTTGGACATTTGCGCGGCGGACCGATTCACGCTCGCCCGACTGGCAGCTGGTCGAAACCGACGAAGGCTGATTTCATACAGACCGGGGAGAGGGGCTCGATGTTGAAATGGATCTGGCCGCTCGCGGCGCTCGTAACCCTTTCCAGCTGCGTCGGCCCTGCGGGCGACAAGCCGCCATTCGACCCGATCGATCCTCCGCCTATACCCGTATTGGAGAATGCCGCTGCGGCAGGCGTGATGGCGGGTCCATCGCTCCGCTCGCTCGGTATCGACCAGGCCGATGCTACGGCGGCGCTCGCCGCTTACCGGGCAAGCTGCAACTGGCCTTCGGAAAAGGACGACACCAGCGGGCTCACGCGCCGGGAGGACTGGCTGGGCACCTGTACTGCGGCATTCCGGTGGGATGGAGACGCGCTCACTTTCTTCGAAACCTACTTCGAAACTGCACGGGTGGGCGACGGCGCTGCCTTCGCCACCGGCTATTTCGAGCCCGAGATTCTCGGCAGCCGTACACGGCGCCCCGGCTATGACGTGCCGGTCTACAAGATGCCCGACGACCTCGTGCGGGCCTGGCCCGCCGACATGCCGGAGAGCGAGCGTGAGGGTCGTCCGCCGCTGGGTCGGTACGACGAGACGGGCACTTTCGTCGAGTATTATACCCGCGCAGAAATCGAGGATGGCGCGCTTGCAGGGCGCGGCCTCGAAATCGCGTGGGCGGCGGACGCGGTGGAGTTCTTCTTCCTCCAGATCCAGGGATCGGGCCTGCTACGAACGCCCGATGGCGAGGTCATGCGGATCGGTTACGCCGGGCAGAACGGCCACGGATATACCGGCATTGGCGGGCTGATGCGCGAGCGTGGGCTGCTGGGCGACGGGCCCGGCCAGTACCCCGGTTCGATGCAGGGGATCATGCAATATATCCGCGAGAACCCGGAGGCAGGCAAAGCCCTGATGCGCGAGAACGAGAGCTGGGTTTTCTTCCGGGAGCTGAACACCAGCGGCCCGCTGGGTTCGCTGGGCGTGCCGGTGACTCGCGGGAACAGCGTAGCGGTGGACCCGCGCTTCGTGCCCTATGGCGCGCCGGTGGTGCTCGACATGGACCGCGACATCGCCGACGGTATGTGGGTCGCGCAGGATACCGGCGGGGCCATCAAGGGCGCGAACCGGTTCGACACCTTCTGGGGCAATGGCGGCGATTCGCGCGAGGTCGCAGGCGGCATGAGCGCGCGGGGCACGGCGCTGATCCTGCTGCCCAAGGGGACACTCGCACGCCTCAAAGCGCAGTGAGACCGCCGACACCGTCACCGAGGGGGTTGTCCGAGGAGGAAAGCGCCGCGTGGCGGAAGCTGGCTGCGACGGTGGAGCCCCTGCGGTCGCATCCAGCGCAGCCTGCGGCCAATCTGCCCGCACCTGCTCCCGCTCCAGTGATGGCGCGCCGCCCGGCGAGAGTGCCGATGCCGCGCACGCCTGCACCGCAGCCTAAATCATCGGGTTGCAATCCGCCGGGTAATCTCGATTCGCACTGGGACCGCAAGCTCAAGGCGGGCGAGATCGTGCCCGAACTCACGCTGGACCTGCATGGCCGCGGGCTCGACGCCGCCTATACCCGCCTCATGGACGGGATGGCGCAGGCGCGCTTAATGGGCGCGCGCTGCGTGCTGGTGGTTACCGGCAAGTCGCGCCCGGTCGATCCGGCAGACCGGGGTAGCAAGCGCGGGGCGATCCGCGCCAAGATCCTCGACTGGCTCGCGGCGAGCGAGCATGGTGCTGGCATTGCTGCCGTGCGCCGGGCGCACCAGCGGCACGGCGGCGACGGGGCGCTCTATATCGTGCTCCGGCGGAGCTGAGCCAAGCGCCTAGATGCTGGCTTCGGCCTGCTGGATCGACTTTGCGCTCGCCATGCCGGGCGCTTCGGACTTGCCGCCAATCTTGTCGCGCACGGCCTGCTCGATCCGTTCGCCGATCTGCTTGTCGACATTCTTCCAGTATTCGAAGGCGCGCAGCAGCACCTTCTCGCTCACTCCATCGGCAAGGTGACCGGCGACATTCGAGACAAAGCGGTCGCGCTGCGCATCGTCCATCACTTCGCGCACCAGCGCGCCGGCCTGGCTCCAGTCGTCATCGTCCTCGCGCAGGGTGTAGGCCTGGCGCACCATCTCGCCATCGGCCTGCCAGGTCGCCTCGCCGCCGACCTGCGGCTGAGCGGCGGGGCCGCCATAGGAATTGGGCGCATAGACCGGGTCGAGAGCGTTCTGCGTGCGCATATGCCCGGCGCGTGAATAGGAATTGACCTCTTCTGCATGCTTCGGCGCGTTGACCGGGATCTGCTTGTAATTGACACCCAGCCGCGCGCGGTGTGCATCGGCATAGGAGAACCCGCGCGCCAGCAGCATCTTGTCGGGGCTGAGCCCGATGCCGGGGACCATGTTGTTGGGTTCAAAGGCCAGCTGCTCGATCTGCGTGTCCCAGTCGACCGGGTTCTCTGTCAGCGTCAGCGTGCCGACCTCGATCAGCGGATAATCCTCGTGCGGCCAGACCTTGGTCAGGTCGAACGGGTTGATGCGATAGGTCTTGGCATCCTCGTAGGGCATGATCTGCCACTTGAGCGTCCAGCTGGGATAATCGCCCTTGTGGATCGCATCGAACAGGTCGCGGCGATGATAATCGCTGTCCTCGCCCGCCTTCTCGACCGCCTCGTCCTGCGTCAGATGCGCGTTGCCATCGCCGAGATCGGTGTGGAAGTGGAACTTGACCCAGAACTTCTCGCCATCCGCGTTGATCAGCATGTAGGTGTGGCTCGAATAGCCGTTCATCTCGCGCCAGTTCTTGGGCACGCCGCGATCGCCCATCAGGTAGGTCACCTGGTGCGCGCTTTCGGGGCTGAGCGTCCAGAAATCCCACATCATGTCGTGATCGCGTAGGGCATTGTCCGCGCGCCGCTTCTGGCTGCGGATGAAGTGCTGGAACTTCAGCGGATCGCGGATGAAGAAGATCGGCGTGTTGTTGCCGACCATGTCGAAATTGCCGTCCTCGGTGTAGAACTTGACCGAGAAGCCGCGCGGATCGCGCCAGGTGTCGGGGCTTCCGCGCTCGCCCGCCACGGTGGAAAGGCGCATTGCGACATCGGTCTTCGCGCCCTTCTGGAATAGCTTGGCCTTGGTGTATTTGGAGACATCGGCGGTGGTTTCGAAATGGCCGAACGCGCCCGAACCCTTTGCGTGCGGCTGGCGCTCGGGAACACGCTCCCGATTGAAGTTGGCCATTTGCTCGATCAGGTAGTGATCGTTGAGGACGATGGGCCCATCGGGGCCGATGGTCAGCGAATGCTCGTCGCTCTGGACGCGAATGCCGGCATCGGTGGTGGTGGGGGGTGTCTTGCGGTCGGCCATGGTCGCGCCTTTCCTGTGCGGTGCGGGTAAGTGGATCACACAGGATACGGGCGCCGAGGGGGTCGGGTTCCGCACCGCGGTGGACGGAAAATCCGTTCAGCGTCATCGCTTTACTGAGCGCAGCGCAGGCGGTTGGCCGCTTCAGTGGAAAAACCCCCGGCGCCAGGGCAGGCACCGGGGGCTCGGTTGTTCAGGCAAAGCGACCCACAGGCCGCCCGGCCACGAAATCAGTGATATTTCGCGTAGGTCAGATCGAAGCGGTCGGCTTCCATCACCTTGGTCCACGCGGCCACGAAGTCCTTCACGAACTTCTCTTCGTGGCCGTTCTCGGCATAGACCTCGGCCACCGCGCGCAGCTGAGAGTTGGAGCCGAAGACGAGGTCGGTGCGGGTCGCGCGCCACTTCTCGTGCCCCTTCAGGCGGCACTTGCCGACGAATTCCTCGTCGCCGCTCTCGTCGACCACTTCCCACACCGTGCCCATGTGCAGCAGGTTGACGAAGAAGTCGTTCGAGAGCGTACCCGGACGATCGGTCAGCACCCCGATGCTGTCGCCGTGCTTGGCGTGGTGGCTCACCGCGCCCAGTGCGCGCATCCCGCCGACCAGCACGGTCATTTCCGGCATCGATAGGCCGAGCAGGTGCGCCCGATCGACCAGCATGTCCTCGGTCTTCACCGATGCCTTGGTCTTCAGGTAGTTGCGGAAGCCATCGGCGAAGGGTTCCAGCGGCTCCCAGCTTTCGGCATCGAACTGGTCTTCGGTCGCATCGCCGCGCCCGGTAGATACGTTCACGGATACGTCGAAGCCGCCGTCCTTGGCTGCCTTCTCGATCGCTGCCGCACCGGCGAGCACGATGGCGTCGGCCAACGAGATGTCGCCGCGCAGCTCGTCGAGCTTGGCCAGTACCTTGCCCAGTTCGTCGGGATCGTTGACCGCCCAGTTCCTGATCGCATCGAAGCGGATATGCGCGCCGTTGGCGCCGCCGCGATGGTCCGAATTGCGGGAGGTCGAGGCCGAGGCCCAGGCCGCCTTGACCAGTTCGGCAACCGACAGGCCACTATTCAGGACCTTGTCCTTGAAGATGGTGACGGCGGTGTCCGACACTTCGCGGCCTGCGGGGATCGGGTCCTGCCAGATCAGGTCTTCACTCGGGACTTCAGGGCCCATGTAGCGGACCTTGGGCCCCATGTCGCGGTGGCACAGCTTGAACCAGGCGCGGGCAAAGGCATCGTCGAGCGCGGCCTGATCGTTGAGGAAGCGTTCGGAAATCTTGCGATATTCCGGGTCGCGCTTCAGCGCCATGTCGGCGGTGGTCATGATGGTGGGGACCTTCTGGTTCGGGTCCCGCGCGTCGGGCGCCATGTCTTCCGGATCGGGGTTCACCGGGGTCCACTGGTTGGCACCGGCAGGCGACTGGGTCAGCTCGTACTCGTACTTGAACAGCAGGCGGAAATAGTCGTTGCCCCACTCGGTCGGGTTCGGGGTCCATGCGCCCTCGATGCCCGAGGTCGTGATGTGGCCCTTGCCGATTTCCTCGGGGTCGGTCAGCCAGCCGAAGCCCATGTGGTGCAGGTTCTCACCCTCGGGTGCCTTGCCAAAGGTATCGGACGGGGCAGCGCCGTGGCACTTGCCGAAGGCGTGGCCACCGGCGGTGAGCGCGACGGTTTCCTCGTCGTTCATCGCCATCCGGGCGAAGGTTTCGCGCATGTCGCGCGCCATGCCCTCGGGATCGTGCGGGTTGCCGCCGGGGCCTTCCGGGTTGACGTAGATCAGGCCCATCTGGATCGCGGCGAGCGGGTTTTCGAGCGCCTTGCCCTCATCGGGGATGATGCGCGTTGCTACGCCCTCGTCGACCCATTGTTCCTCGGTGCCCCAATAGGTCATCTCGGGCTCGAACACGTCCTTGCGGCCGCCGCCGAAGCCAAAGGTCGGCCCGCCCATGCTTTCAATGGCGACATTGCCGGTCAGGATGAACAGGTCGGCCCAGCTGATGTGACGTCCATATTTCTGCTTGATCGGCCACAGCAGGCGGCGCGCCTTGTCGAGGTTGCCATTGTCGGGCCACGAGTTGAGCGGGGCGAAGCGCTGCTGGCCGCTCGATGCACCGCCGCGCCCGTCACCGGTGCGATAGGTGCCCGCTGCGTGCCATGCCATGCGGATGAAGAACGGGCCGTAGTGGCCGTAATCGGCCGGCCACCATTCCTGGCTGTCGGTCATCAGGGCGGTCAGATCCGCCTTGAGCGCATTGTAATCGAGGGCGTTGAACGCTTCGCAATAGTCGAAATCCTCGCCCATTGGGTCGGCGCTGCGGCCGTCGGTGGTCAGGATGTCGAGCTGCAGCTGGTCCGGCCACCAGTCGCGGTTGGTCCGCCCGAACAGGTTGCGCGTGCCGCCATCGCCATGGAAGGGGCATCCGCCGCTCATTTCACCAGTTTTCGCGTCCATCATCCACTCCTTCGTCTGGGGCGACTCATGCCGCCTTTGCGAGAGGAGAATGACGCGTTCGCTTTGATAGTTCCAATCGATTAATTGGCTTGAACTGATTGGATTATGCGATGAATGATGGGCAGAGATGTAGACGCGAACGAAAACGGCGCCACCCGCGTTGAAGGGTGACGCCGTCTGGCATCCTGTCTTAGATAATGGCGATTATATACATTGCAAACACGGGCTGAATCTGCTACAAAATCCGTAAGGAGATTGAAGCAGCATGTCCGTTCTTTCGAAGCCCTATTTCCACAATGAGGAAGCCGCCTTCACCTATCTTGAGGGCGTGATCTGGGGAAGCGAACCTGTCTGCCCGCACTGTGGCGGCGTGGACCGGATCACGAAGGTGAAGGCCAACCCTGAAAAGCGCATCCGTGTCGGCCTGTGGCGCTGTGGCGACTGCAAGAAGCAGTTTACGGTCAAGATCGGCACGGTGTTCGAACATGCCCGCATCCCGCTCCATAAGATGCTTCAGGCTGTATATCTGGTGACGAGCAGCAAGAAGGGTATCAGCGCGCACCAGCTTCATCGCACGCTGGAAGTGACCTACAAGTCGGCTTGGTTCCTGCTGCACCGCATTCGTGAGGCAATGCGTGACGGTAGCGACCTTCCGCCCATGGGTGGCAATGGTGGCACGGTTGAGGTCGATGAGACGTTCATTGGCCGCAAGAAGGGTATGCCCAAGAAGCGCGCCTTCCACCACAAGATGAAGGTGCTGGCACTGGTGGACCGCGATAGCGGCAAGGCCCGCACAATGGTCATTGATGATGTGAAGGCCGAAACCCTCATGCCGCTGGTGATCGCCAACGTGCAACGCGAAGCGCGCATCATGACGGATGAGCACAGCGGATACCGAGACGCTGGCAAGTTTTTCGCTGCGCATGGCACCACGAGCCACGGCAAGGGTGAATACGTGAATCTTGAGGATCGCAGCATCCACAGCAACACGGTCGAAGGCTATTTCTCGATCTTCAAGCGCGGCATGAAAGGCATCTACCAGCACTGCGGTGAGGACCATCTGCACCGCTATCTGGCGGAGTTTGAGTTCCGCTATAACAATCGCGAAAAGCTGGGCTGCAATGACAATGACCGCGCCAGCATGGCCTTGAAGGGCATTGTAGGTAAGCGCCTGACCTATCGGTGGGCTAACGCGTAAAGGCCGGGAACCTTGACAATCCCAGCGGTTTTTATTAGTTGAAAGTTACGGGAAGTGCCTTTGGGTTGTCCCACCATACCGCCTGCGGGCGGGTTGAGGGCACGGGGAAGAAGGAACCGGCTTCCCGTTATTTACAGTGAGTTTTGGCCCACCTGAACCGATCCTCGTCAAGGAGCGTCGTTTCGGTCTCTGCTTCTGGCGGAAAGAGCTTAACGCCATTGGACCACACTTTTTTACCTTTCGGTCGATAGGCTGCGGGCATGAGATTCACGATGAATCTATCATCAGTTATTCCTAGCGACCTGTTTGTTTCCAAAGCCGCCCCGAAGGATGCTGCAATGAAGTCAGCGACACGCAAAGAGGGACAATCTTTGTGGGGCCGGTCCGACACCAGAGCGAGGTCTATGTGCCGCGCCTCAACTCGCGATTGTCGCTTGCCTTTGTTCGCCAAAATCCTCTCACTATATTCAATGAAGCGATCGGCTCTCAGGGTTTGACGTTCGGAAAATAGAATCCTGCAACGGGGGTCTGGTTCAGCATCGATCTTGTCGGCGTCTCGACATATCCAGCTAATGCGCTCTAAAATGAGCTGAGAGGCGTAGTGGTATATATCGCCATATTTAGCACCAAGCTGCGTGAGAGAAGGTTTGTGGACAATCACGGTCGCAAAACGCATGGGGATACGGGCTAGCATTGCCGTGATTAGGTATTTCTCACGGTCCGATTTAATTCGCTTGAAATCGCGGTCGAAGTGGTTTGGCTTCTTTTTCAGCCTTGAAGCCGCTTCAAGCCAAATCTCTGTCGCAAACTGATAGTTTGTGTTGCGGAAGACAGCGGCAGATAGGATTATGAACTCAAATCCGCCCTTAAGATCGGGGTCGCCTTCTGAGCCCGCCTCATCAATGAAAGCTGTGTAGCCTGCCATGACAAGAAAACAGACAGATAGTGGCGAAAAGAGTCAATCCGACAAGTTCAAAGCCCTCGCACGCGAATTGGGATGTGACGAAAGCGAGGCTCAATTCGCCAAGCATATCCGTGCAATGGCAAATGCGGACGATGGCGTGTTCGTGACGCTCGTGCGAGGCGACGACAAGCCTCGCGCTATTACGTCAGTATGGTTGGATGAAATGCCGGAAGTTGGGCATATCGTTCCGTTAAACATCAATGGAAATGTGCGGAATCTCGTCGTCACTGACACCCACGAAACCATGAAGAATCCGGGCAGCTTCTTTGCCGAACTGGAGCACTGGGCGGCTTGCGTTGAGGCTCCGGCTTAACGGACCGACCCAGCACCGCTCTCTTGGCGTGTTTGCAATCTATACAATCACCTAGATAATAGGCCTTATGCCGCCTGTGCGATGGCGTCTGCCGGTTCGGTGCGGATCAGGTAATCGAAGGCGGTGAGCCCGGCCTTGGAGCCTTCGCCCATCGCCACCACGATCTGCTTGTACGGCACGGTGGTCGCATCGCCCGCGGCAAAGATGCCGGGGAGGCTGGTTGCGCCGCGCTCGTCGGTCACGATCTCGCCGTGCTTCGACAATTCGAGGCCGCTGTCCTTCAGCCACTCGGTGTTAGGGACGAGGCCGATCTGCACGAACACCCCTTCCAGTTCGATCGTGCGCTCATCCCCGCTTTCGCGATCCTTCACGACCAGTCCGTTCACGCGGGTACCGTCACCGGTAATCTCGGTCGTCTGGCCGTTGGTCACGATCTCGACATTGTCGAGGCTGCGCAGCTTGTTCTGCAGCACGGCATCGGCGCGCAGCGCGGTGTCGAATTCGATCAGCGTCACGTGGCCGACGATCTTGGCAAGATCGATCGCCGCCTCGACGCCCGAATTGCCGCCGCCGATCACCGCGATCCGCTTGCCCTTGAACAGCGGGCCGTCGCAGTGCGGGCAGTAGGCCACGCCCTTGTTGCGGTATTCCTGCTCTCCCGGCACGCCCAGGTTGCGCCAGCGTGCACCGGTTGCGAGGATGATCGCGCGGGCCGAAAGCTCGCCGCCATTGGCGAAGCGGACCTTGTGCAATCCGCCTTCCTTCTCGGCGGGGATCAGCGCTTCGGCCTGGACGAGGTCGATCTTGTCGATTTCGTTCGCCTTAACCTGTTCGTCGAGGTCGGCGGAAAGCTTCGGTCCTTCGGTATAGGCGGTGCCGGGCAGGTTCTCGATCCCCAGCGTATCCTGCAATTGCCCGCCGAAGCGTTCCGCCGCGATGCCGGTACGGAAGCCCTTGCGCGCAGTGTAGACCGAGGTCGCAACCCCGGCAGGCCCGCCGCCGATCACCAGCACTTCGTATGGCTCGCGCTCGTTCAGCTTCGCTGCCGCCTTGGCGCCTGCGCCGGTGTCGAGCCGTTCGAGGATCTGCGCCAGTTCGATCTTGCCGTTGTAGAAGCTCTCGCCGTTCAGGAAGGTCGCGGGCACCGCCATGATATCGCGGGCTTCGACCTCGTCCTTGAACGCACCGCCATCGATCAGCGTGGCGGTGATGCGCGGGTTCTCCAGCGCCATTAGCGTGAGCGCCTGCACCACCTCGGGGCAGTTATGGCACGAGAGCGAGAAGAACATCTCGAACTCCAGATCCTGCTCGATCCGGCGGATGTCCTCCAGCAGGTCTTCCTCGACCTTCGGGGGATGTCCGCCTGCCCACAGCAGCGCCAGCACCAGCGAGGTGAATTCGTGCCCCATCGGCAGGCCGGCAAAGCGGACCCATTTCTGAGCATGGCTCGCACGCCGGATGATGAAGCTGGGCTTGCGCTCGTCATGGCCGCCAAGATCGACGCTGACCATCTCGTGCAGCGCGGCAATCTCTTCCAGCAGCTCGCGCGTCTGGCGCGACTTGTCGTCATCGCCCAGCGACGCGACCAGCTCCACCGGTTCGCGCAGGTTGGCGAGGTACTGCTTCAATTGCTGCGTCATCTGCGTGTCGAGCATGGCGATGTCCCTTTGGTGCTGGAAAATGGAACGGGGTGATTGGTGGCCCGGCCCCTTAGTTGGGGGAGAGGGAGGGAACCGGGCCACCGGACCGATCAGCCGTTGGGCTTCTCGGCATAAGTTGGGTCGACCTTAGATCTTGCCAACAAGGTCGAGCGAGGGGGCGAGCGTTTCTTCGCCTTCTTCCCAAGCGGCCGGGCAGACCTGGCCGGGGTTGTTGCGCACATACTGCGCCGCCTTGATCTTGCGGGTCAACTCGTTCGCGTTGCGGCCCACGCCTTCGCAGGTCTGCTCGACAATCTGGATCACGCCATCGGGATCGACCACGAAGGTCGCACGATCGGCAAGGCCCATTTCCTCGCGCAGCACATCGAAGTTCTTCGAGATCGTGTGCAGCTGGTCACCCAGGAACGGGAACTTAAGCTTGCCGATCCGCTCGCTGGTGTCGTGCCATGCCTTGTGGCTGAAATGCGTGTCGGTGCTGACGGCATAGACTTCGACGCCCATGTCCTGCAGCATCGCGTACTTTTCGCCGAGGTCTTCCAGCTCGGTCGGGCACACGAAGGTGAAGTCCGCCGGGTAGAAGAATAATATAGCCCATTTGCCCTTCACGTCGGCGTCGGTGACTTCGTAGAAGTCTTCGCCGGCCTTGAACGCAGTGGCCTTGAACGGTTTGATTTCGCTTCCGATGATACCCATCGTTATTCCTCCTTGGGGTTGAAACTCGCCCCCTAGGTAGGCCCTGCTGCGCTGCACAAAAGCGATTTGTGGCGATGGCTGGGATTGGAATAATCGATCACAGGCACGACACTTTCAATAAGTGCAACAGAGGCGCTGTTATGTTGAGGTATTCGCAATCAGGTGGGTGGTCGTGGTGTCGCAGCGGTCGCGGAATGGCCTTAGCTGCGCCTAAGCACAATTCTCGTCAGATACCTTCGTGTATTGGATGTTGCCCGAATTTCCGGGCACTGCCGACCGCGCGACCATAATGAAGCCCGACATTTGGCTGATATCATACACGCCGTGCCGTTGGCCGTTATCTTCGCGGAAGAAAGATAGGAATGTCCCAATGCCGGGCTGATAAAACGAATAGATATAGCGATCATCTGCAGCCCTTGCCTGGATGGGCTCATCGGCAGTCAGTGCAATCCCTCTTTTATGTCGCTCAAGATGAAAGGGAATTGTTGGAAAACCCGGCTGCAAAATGTGCATCCCTTCCTCGTCCAGAAAAACTGCTGGAGCCATATCGCTGACATAGCAGCCATACACACTGGCATTCTGCGGTGCGGGCGCAGGCTCGTGCAATACGGCAATCCCGACTGGCACGGCGACGATGCATGCAGCAATTGAAGCGGCAGTCCAACTGAACTCGTTGGAACGAACGACACCAACTGAGTGCATAATTCTCAAGACTACCACAAAGGCAAATGCAGCAAAAACAGCAGTGCCAATGTCTGATACTCGAACAGCGAGCCCGAAGAGATCAGGATGCCAGACCCGAGCCACGCCGGTAACGCCACCCATAAGAAGAGACGTTTGAGCCTGGATGACCAATGTTTACGGTAAGGCCACATGAGTGCGCGAGAATGCAGTCCTGCTTGGCAAACCGCAACGGCCTATATTGGAAACCATTGAAAGATCCGACCTACCCGCACTGCGCGCGGTGGAGCAGGTAGTGGTCCGCCAGCGTGCAGGCCATCATCGCCTCGACCACCGGCACGCCGCGAATGCCGACGCACGGATCGTGGCGGCCCTTGGTGCTGATCTGGGTCGCTTCCCCATCGCGCGTGATCGTGTCGACCGGGGTCAGGATCGATGAGGTGGGCTTGAACGCCACACGGCAGGTGACATCCTGTCCGGTGCTGATTCCGCCCGCAATGCCGCCCGCATGGTTGGCCATGAATCGCGGGACGCCATCCTCGCCCGGCCGCATGGGATCGGCATTGGCATCGCCGGTGGTCATCGCGGCGGCGAACCCGTCGCCGATCTCGACACCCTTCACCGCGTTGATCCCCATCATTGCGCTCGCGAGGTCCGCGTCGAGCTTGGCGTAGATCGGCGCGCCCCAGCCTGCGGGTACGCCTTCTGCCCAGCAGCTTACCGTCGCGCCGACCGAATTGCCGCTCTTGCGCGCATCGTCCACCACCCGTTCCCACTTGGGCACGGTTTCCGGGTCGGGGCACCAGAACGGATTGCGGTCGATTTCGGCCTCGTCGAAGCGCGAATAGAGCACCGGCGTTTCGCTGATCTGCTCCACCCATGCGCGGATCTTTACGTCCGGCAGGATCAGCCGGGCGATGGCGCCCGCCGCCACGCGCATCGCGGTTTCGCGCGCGCTCGACCGGCCACCTCCGCGATAGTCGCGAAAGCCGTATTTCGCGTCATAGGCATAATCCGCATGGCCGGGACGGTAGGCCTTTGCGACCTTGGAGTAATCCTTGGACCGCTGGTCGACATTCTCGATCATCAGCGAAATCGGCGTGCCGGTGGTGCGCCCTTCGAATACGCCCGAGAGGATGCGAACCTCGTCCGGCTCGCGCCGCTGGGTGGTGTACTTGTTCTGCCCCGGCTTGCGCCGGTCGAGATACCACTGGATGTCCTCCACCGGCAGCGCGATGCCCGGCGGGCACCCGTCGACCACCACGCCGATCGCGGGCCCATGGCTTTCGCCCCAGGTTGTGAAGCGGAAGACCCGCCCGAATGTGTTCCAGCTCATGGAAGCGTGATGTGGCGCAGGCCTGCGCGCAGCGCAAATTTTTCTCACGGTTTCTCACGCAAAGGCGCGAAGAGGGTGTGCGGGAGAGTAGGTTGCGCAGGCCCTGACAGGGTGCTGGGCGTCACAACGGTATCGGCTAACGAGCGGCTGCGCCACTGGTGCACCCTCTTCGCGTCTTGGCGTGAGACGCAATTTTCCTACTGTCCCGTCAGGTGCTACGCCGGGCGATGCTTTTTGCCATCGTCGGCGAGCGCTAAGCCACTCAATCGACCCAGTCGATAAATTCCCGCGCACTTATCGAGTGGATTTCAACGCTTGTACACTGTGTCAGGTGTGTCAGGCCCGCACTTGCGTCGTGGCAAACCTGCTTGCAGCGCTGGCAATGAGAGTCGGAGTAGGGCAGGAACAAACCATGATTGCAAAGCTGACAGGCACGCTCGACGCGACCGGCCCCGACTGGGCGGTGATCGACGTGGGCGGTGTGGGCTACCTCGTCCATTGCTCGACCCGTACGCTCGATGCGTTGGGGTCGGAGGGCGGCGAGGTGCGCGTGTTCACCGATCTGCAGGTGAGCGAGAACGACATGCGCCTGCTCGGCTTCGCCGAAGCGGCCGAGCGCGACTGGTTCCGCCTGCTCACATCGGTGCAGGGCGTGGGCAGCAAGGTGGCGCTGGCGATCCTCTCGGTATTGTCGGCGGGCGAGGTGCAGGCGGCCTGTGCGGGCGGCGACGCAGCGATGGTGGCGCGGGCGAACGGTGTCGGGCCGAAGCTGGCGGGCCGGATCGTCAACGAGCTGAAGGATAAGGCTGGCGCTTTGCCCGCTGGCGAAGGTGGCGCGGCGGTTGCCGCACCCAGGGGCGGGGCGAGTGCCGATGCGGTCTCCGCGCTGGAGAACCTCGGCTTCAAGCCTGCCATTGCCGCGCGTGCCGTGGCCGAGGCGGTGGGCGACCTGGGCGAAGGCGCTGGCGAAGGCGATCTCATCCGCGTCGCGCTCAAGAAAGCGGCGGGTTAGGGAGAATGGTGATGCGTGGTGCGATGATCGGACTGATGCTCATGGTACTGGCGAGCCCTGTGGCCGCGCAGGACTTCACCTACGGCCCGGTGTTCACCGAGTTCGGCCCCGTCGCGGACATACCCGATGCGGATTTCGCCATTCCCGAGGGCGCGAGTTTCCACGTCGCTTTCGACGTTGCGCGGCCTGCCGAGGACGGCAAGCTGAATCGCGGCTTCGAAAGCGCAGCGCGCCTCATCAACATGCACGCGCGCGCCGGGGTGGAGCCGATGGAGAACCGCGCGGCGGTGGTGGTCCATGGCGCAGCGGCGTTCGACCTGCTGGACGATGCGGCATGGGCCGCGCGCGAGCGGGGCGAGGTAAACCCCTCTGCGGCGATGGTGCGCGAGATGATCGACCAGGGCGTGCGCTTCATCGTCTGCGGCCAGAGCGCGGCAGGGCAGGGCGTGGCGAAATCCGAGCTGATCCCCGGTGTGGAGATGGCCCTTTCCGCCATGACCGCCTACGCGCTGCTCCAGCAGCAAGGCTATACGGTGAACCCGTTTTGAGAATTGCCGTAACTCTCCTGCTGTTGGTTTTCGCTTCGGTACCGGGACCGGCTATTGCTTGCATGGCTCCGGGACCAGAGGGCTTTGCCGCAGGAATGGTGTGGGAACACAAGCCTTCTAGCCGCCCGGAGAATAGCATTCTGCTGAAAATTGGCGATGTGGTGCCGATCCCGACAAGCTACGGCTTCTCTGCCAGGATCATTGAAGGGCCCAAAGCCATGCTTGGAAATCGTCACCGCTTCGCATCACCGTCCATCTACGACTGCACAGGGATCGGTGCTGATGCAGGTTATGTGGTGATTTCAAGCACACCAATACGCGATCGAGCCTCGGATCAGAACGACGCGCGACTTTTCCTCGCCACTTACAGCTACGATGAGTCTTGGAGGAATTGGATCGGGCGACTTTTCGGGTGGAGTAGCTGGGCCTATCCCGGCAGGCGGATAGAGCCATCGTTGGAACCATGACCGAACCCGTCCCCCTCCATACGCCTGAGCGCCAGCCGGACGATCCCGATGCGGCGCTGCGGCCCAAGACGCTCGGCGAGTTCATCGGGCAGGAGGCTGCGCGCGAGAACCTGGGCGTGTTCATCGCTGCTGCCAAGACGCGCGGCGAGGCGATGGATCATACGCTGTTCTTCGGACCGCCGGGGTTGGGCAAGACCACGCTGGCGCAGATCGTCGCGCGCGAGCTGGGCGCGGGCTTCCGCAGCACGTCCGGCCCGGTGATCGCCAAGGCGGGCGACCTCGCCGCGCTGCTCACCAATCTCGAACCGCATGACGTGCTGTTCATCGACGAGATCCACCGCCTCAATCCGGTGGTCGAGGAAGTGCTCTACCCTGCGATGGAGGACCGCGCGCTCGATATCATGATCGGCGAGGGGCCCTCGGCGCGTTCGGTGCGGATCGACCTGCCGCCCTTCACCCTGATCGGCGCGACCACGCGGCAGGGCCTGCTGACCACGCCGCTGCGCGATCGCTTCGGCATTCCGGTGCGGCTCAACTTCTACACGCACGAGGAGCTGGAGCGGGTGGTGACGCGCGGCGCCAATAAACTGGGCCTGAGCATAGAGCCCGATGGCGCGCGCGAGATTGCCCGGCGCTCTCGCGGGACGCCGCGTGTCGCAGGCAGGCTGCTGCGGCGTGTGCGCGACTTTGCCAGCGTTGCCAATGCTCCCAGCATTAGCGCGAAAGTAGCGGATGATGCGCTCACGCGGCTGGAGGTCGATTCGCTGGGGCTGGACGCGATGGACCGCCGCTACCTCACCATGATCGCGGAGACCTATGGTGGCGGGCCCGTGGGGATCGAAACGCTGGCGGCAGGCCTCGCCGAGCCGCGCGATACGCTGGAAGATGTGGTCGAGCCGTTCCTGATCCAGCTGGGGCTGGTGGCGCGCACTGCGCGCGGTCGCTGCCTCAATGCGGGCGGCTGGCAGCATCTCGGGCTGGAGGCGCCGAAAGGGCCATCGCCAGACCTGTTCGCGGGCAAATCTTGAGAATCCGGTAAGAGTTCCAGCGGCCCCGGTGCCAGGTTGGGACAAGTGACCCGCGTGGTTAGTTTCGGCTTACCAAATCTTCGCATCGCACTGCTTTTTCTTGGTTAATCGCATTGCGAACCCGCCTTCCCTTAAGGCCTAAGGCACATAGGCGCACTTTATCCCGTCCATCGGAGCCGCCGATGGCAACGGTTTATAAAGTGCTCTGCAACTAAAGAGCCTGGCCTATGTCGATGAAAATCGCCCTCGCTAAACTTTCCGCGACCGCTGCGGGCACTGCCGTGCTTGCCGGTGGAGCGCTCCATGTGGCCGAAGAACAGGCCGCCGCGGTCGATTACAAGTCGGTCAAGGAAGCGCCCGCCGCGAAGCCTGCAATGCGCTACGTCAAGGAAGACCGAATCGTTGAACGGCAGGTGCCGCGCACCACGCTGCGCAAACGACGTGTGGTGAAACGCACGGTCGAATGCGTCCCGGCAAGCCTTGCGGGCAGCGGGTCGCAATACGGCGGTACCGGAGTCGGAGCCGACGAACAGGTTATTTACGACGCACGCAGCCGGACCGCGCGCATCTCGCACGAGAGTGCGGACCTCCGCGCGGCAGCGGAAGCCTGCTACCAGTTGGGCGACGGTGCCTCGCGCACGGTCGTGGCAGTCGCGCCGACCACCACGCAAGTCGGCGGCTATGGTTATGGCGGCGGCGGGTTCGCAGGCGGCGGAGGCGGCCAGGGCGGTGGCCTTGCCGTGATCGGCGGCAGTAGCGGCGGCGGCTTTGGCGGCGGCTTCTTCGGCGGCTTCTTCGGGGGCGGCGGTAGCAGCGGCAGCATCAATATCAGCACGACCACCACCAGCGGCGTCGGATCGACCGGAGATATCTCCACCTCGGGCGGGATCGACATCGACATCGATGTCGGCGCCTCGACGTCCACGTCGACCTCGGGCGGTTCGACCTCCACCTCGACCGGTGGCCTGACGTCGACCACCAGCAGTTCCTCGACCACGGGCGGCGTGAGCACCTCGACCGGCGGTGTGAGCACCTCAACCGGCGGGGTGAGCACTTCGACCGGAGGTGTGAGCACCTCGAGCGGGGTCAGCACCTCGACCGGCGGGGTCAGCACATCCTCGTCGACCTCCTCCTCAACGTCGGGCAACCCGTCGAGCTCGACCAGCTCCAGCTCCTCCGGCGATGTGTCGAGCAGCAGTTCGGGCGATGTTTCGAGTTCGTCTTCCGGTGACGTTTCCAGCTCGTCTTCGGGCGATGTGTCGAGCAGCAGTTCGACCTCGGGCGACGTGTCCAGCAGCTCGTCCACCTCGGGCGATGTGAGCTCCAGTTCGTCGACTTCGGGCGATGTCAGTTCCAGCTCTTCCACATCGGGCGACGTCGCCAGCTCAACTTCGGGCGATCTCTCGACATCAGGAAACTATGGCAGTTCCAGCAAGGGTTCGTCCAGCAAGGGCAGTTCCAGCCACGGATCCAGCCGCTGGGGTTCAAGCCGGGGCGGTAGCAGCCGCGGCGGTTCGAGCCACGGGGGCAGCAACGGCTGGTCCAGCACCGGCGGTTCGAGCCATGGCGGCAGCAGTGGCACGCCGGTGCCCGCACCGCCGATCGGCCTGCTGTTCGGCGCGGCGGCCCTCGCGATCATCACTCGTCGTAAGTGGACTTCCAAAAACGACTGATCGGCGCACAGCGCGGATCACGACCGGACGGGTCAGCGCAGCACTGCGCTGTGGCTTGGGCGGGGGCAGCTTGCCAGGAGCGGCCTCCGCCCTTTGCCGTCCCGGTTGGCGAGCTAGTTGGACAGGGCTGGCGGCAAACCCGTCATCGCCTCTTGCGGCAGATCGCCGACCCACGCGACTTCTGCGGTGAGCATTACCCCGTCGAGCTCCCAGATATTCTCGTATCCGTAGCCATACAGGTTGATGAAGGTCGGGATATTCAGTGCCAGCGGCGCCTTCTTGGCGACCACAGGCGCCGCATCGTCCGCGAAGTTGTTGTTGCAATAGATGAAGATCGGGCGGTTCGGGTTGGGCCCGATCACCTCGCGCAGGCTCTCTTCGGTAAAATCGGAGAACGGCAGGTTGACCGCGCCTTCGATATGGCCTGCCTCGAAAGCCGCCGCCGAGCGTGTGTCGAGCAGTAGCGCCCCGGGCAGTGCGGCGCGGCGGAAGAAGTCGTCCTTTTGCAGCAGGCGCGACTGGCGATACGCGCCAAGCTCGTTGGTGAGCGCGGTAAAGCCGTCATAGTCGATCTGCGACGCGCGCTCTTCAGTCTGGCTTTGCATGGCCGCGCCTGCAGTTGCGCCAGCCGCGCATAGTCCACTGGCTGCGAGCAAGCAGAGGAGTTGTTTCCGCATCAGTCTCTCCCTCGTCAACGGAGGGAAGCTGGGCCTACGCGCCTTACGAGCACGTGAACGCGGCACCCCCATAGATATGGGCCCATAAATATGGGGAGTGCACGGCTTTCTGCGATTACTGGCTAGCGAGTTTGCGAATGACGTACTGGAGGATCCCGCCATTGCGGTAGTAGTCCAGCTCGTTCTCGGTATCGATCCGGCACTTCGCGGTAAAAGCGAAGGTGCTGCCGTCCTCGCGGGTCACGTCCACTGTCACGTCCTGCGCGGGGCGGATGTCCGCCAGGCCGCGAATAGTGAAACTGTCGGTGCTGGTGAGGCCAAGCGACTGGCGCGTGTCGCCATCCTTGAACTGCAACGGCAGCACGCCCATGCCGACGAGGTTGGAGCGGTGGATACGCTCGAAGCTCTCCACGATCACGGCGCGCACACCCAGCAGGATCGTGCCCTTCGCAGCCCAGTCGCGGCTGGAGCCGGTGCCGTACTCCTTGCCCGCGATCACCACCAGCGGCGTGCCGTCTTCCTTGTGGCGCATCGCGGCGTCGTAAATCGCCATCTGTTCGCCATTATAGGTGGTCACGCCGCCTTCGACGCCGGGCACCATCTCGTTCTTGATGCGGATATTGGCGAAGGTGCCGCGCATCATCACGTCGTGGTTGCCGCGACGGCTGCCATAGGAGTTGAAGTCCGCCTTCGCGACCTGGTGATCGCGCAGGTACTCGCCTGCAGGCGAATCTTCCTTGATCGAGCCTGCGGGACTGATGTGATCGGTGGTCACCGAATCGCCCAGGATGGCGAGCGGCTTGGCGTCGTTGATGTCGCTCACCGGGGCGGGCGTCATCTCCATGCCTTCGAAGAAGGGCGGGCTGGCGACATAGGTGCTGGTCGGGTTCCAGCGATAGGTGTCGCTCGGCTCAACGGTGATTGCACGCCAGTGCTCGTCGCCTTCGTAAACGTTGGCGTAGCGGCTTTCGAACATGTTGCGGTCGATATTGGCCGCGCGCAGGTCTGCCACTTCCTGGCTGGTCGGCCAGACATCGGCGAGCATCACGGGGTTACCCTGCTCGTCGAGGCCGAGCGGGGTCTCGGTGATGTCCTCGGTCACCGTGCCCTTGATCGCGTAGGCGACCACGAGCGGCGGCGAGGCGAGGAAGTTGGCGCGAACATCGGGCGACACGCGGCCTTCGAAGTTGCGGTTGCCCGACAGGACCGACGCCGCGACGATATCGTTCGAATTGATCGCGTTGCTGATCGGCGGTGCGAGCGGGCCAGAGTTACCGATGCAGGTGGTGCAGCCGTAGCCGACGAGGTCGAAGCCCATTGCGTCGAGATCGTCCTGCAGGCCGGATTTCTCCAGGTAATCGGTGACGACCTGCGATCCGGGCGCGAGGCTGGTCTTGACCCACGGCTTGGGCTTGAGGCCTTTCTCGCGCGCCTTCTTGGCTACCAGCCCGGCGGCGATTAGCACGTCGGGGTTGGAGGTGTTGGTACAGCTGGTGATCGCGGCAATCACCACGTCGCCATCGCCCACGTCGTGGTGCGTGTCCTGCACATCGACGCGGTGCGGCTTGCTCTTGCCGTACACGTCCTTGAGGTCGCGGTTGAACAGCTCGTCGACCTCGGGAAGCGCGACCTTGTCCTGCGGGCGCTTGGGCCCGGCGAGGCTCGGCACGACCTTCGACAGGTCGAGTTCCAGAGTGCTGGCGAAGACCGGTTCCACGCTCGGATCGAGCCACAGGCCCTGTTCCTTGGCATAGGCTTCGGCGAGCGCGATTTGGTGCTCGTCGCGGCCGGTCAGGCGCAGGTAATCGAGCGTCTTGTCGTCGATCCCGAAGAAGCCGCAGGTCGCACCATATTCGGGCGCCATGTTCGAAAGCGTCGCGCGGTCCGCGAGGCTCAGCGATTCGAGGCCCGGGCCGAAATATTCGACGAACTTGCCGACCACGCCGTGCGCGCGCAGCATCTGGGTTGCGGTCAGCACGAGGTCGGTCGCGGTGACGCCTTCCGCGAGCTTGCCGGTGAACTTGAAGCCGACCACTTCGGGAATCAGCATCGAGATCGGCTGGCCGAGCATCGCGGCTTCGGCCTCGATCCCGCCGACGCCCCAGCCGAGCACGCCGAGGCCGTTGACCATCGTCGTGTGGCTGTCGGTGCCGACGCAGGTGTCCGGGTAGGCGACCATCTGGCCATCCGGGCCTTCGCTGGCCCAGGTGCAGCGGGCGATATATTCTAGGTTCACCTGGTGGCAGATGCCGGTGCCCGGAGGCACGGCGGAGAAATTCTCGAAGCTCTTGGAGCCCCACTTGAGGAAGTCGTACCGCTCCGCATTACGGGCGTATTCGAGCTCCATGTTCTTTTCCATCGCCTTGGGATGGCCGAACTCGTCGACCATCACCGAGTGGTCGATGACAAGGTTGACCGGCACCTGCGGATTGATCGTCTGCGTATCGCCGCCCAGCGCCTTGATCGCGTCGCGCATCGCGGCCAGATCGACCACGCAGGGCACGCCGGTGAAGTCCTGCAGCAGCACGCGCGCGGGGCGATACTGGATCTCGCCGCCGGTGGTCGGATTATCGACCCGGCTGGCCACTTCCTTCGCATTATCGACCGAGACCGTGTGGCCGCCATCCTCGAACCGGAGCATGTTCTCCAGCAGAACCTTCAGGCTGAAGGGCAGGCGCGAGACGTCGCCGATCTGCTCGGCGGCCTTCGCCAGCGAGTAGTAGGCGTAATCCTTGCCTTCGACGGTGAGGGTGTTGCGGGTGCCGAGGGTGTCCTTGCCGACCTGGGTCATAGCGGTGGCGGTCCTTTCTGTTGCTTCTTGCGGCGGAGGGGCGGGCTGTTGCCCGCTCAACGGGTGGGCCGCCGATATGTGCCGCGCGCTTGGCCTGTGCGGGTGCGAAAATCAAGCGTTCGTGCGATTTCGGGCGGGGTATTTGTCGCGTAATTACGGGGCGGAGGTCTCGGCGCCCCCTGCGACACGGGCAGGTGCCCGGCCCTGCGTCGCCGCAACCCAGGTGCCGATCACGATCAACACCACGCCTGCGAGCGTGCCCATGCTGACCGATTCGGCAAAGAACAACCATCCGAACAGGGCCGCCCAGCAGAAGCCTGAATATTCGACCGGCAGGAGCGCCTGAGCCTGCGCCCGGGCATAGGCCCATGCGATGGCGATTGCGCCTCCCACGGTCAGAGCCCCGGCGATAAGCAGGCCCGGCTGGATCGACGTGGGTGGCAGGACGAGGAACCATGGCGCCGCGATGCCCAGCACCAAAGTCGAGACGCCGCCATGAAACGCGGCGACTTCCAGCGGCCCCGCACGCTGCGACTGCCGCCGGATGATGATGAAATTGAGGGCATAGAGCAGGGTGGAGATCAGGATCGCACCGAAACCCAGCAGCACATCGCCATCAATGCTCCCCTGCCCGAATCGCGTGCCCACGATGACCAGCGTGCCCGCGAAGCTGATGAGCGAGGCGATTACCGCGCGCCGGGTGATCCGCTCCCCCAGCAAGACTGCCGCCAGGTAAAGCGCAATCAGCGGTGCGATAAAGGAGATCGCAATCGTCTCGGCAATCGGCAGTTTGGTCAGCGCGTAGAAGAAGGTCAGCCCCATCAAGGCAGAGCATACGCCGCGCAGGATGTGCAGCCTCAGTGTCGCCCGGTCCGGCCAGGTCCTGCGGCGCGCCAGCCATAACGGCGTGGCAATGCCGGTCGCGATCAGGGCGCGAAGCAGCGCGGCGGAAAACGCCCCGATCGCCAGCGCCGCGTCCTTCATGAAGGCATCCATCAGCGAGAGCATGGCAACGCCCGCTAGTGCGGCGAGGAACGGGGCAAGGCTTGCTGGGCGGTGCATGGCGCACTCGCGCTAGCCCAAGTCTATGGCAAGCGTCACTCTTCTGCCGCAGATTGGTGGTAAATTCAGCTACGATAAAGCCTGATGGCTTGATGATTGCAGACAATTTGGCGAGGGTTGTACCCGCCTTGGTGGCTCGCTGCACAAGCGACATGATCGACAAAGAAGGTCATACGATCAAAATGAAAAGACTTGCTCTCCCGCTCTTGCTTCTTGCCGGCACCGGATTGGCTCTCCCGGCCGCTCTCTACGCGCAGGCCATGCCGACCAACCTGCTGCCCGATCCGCAGGAAACCGACGAAAACGCAGACGATGCGGTTACCGCCAGCAGCGGCGATATCGAGATGGCGAGCGCCCCGGTGGTGCAGCAGATCGACCCCACGGTTCAGCAGTGGACCGTGGCGCAGGCGGAATCGCTGGCGGCTGTCATCGAAGGTATCGGCGCGCACGGCCTGATCCCTGCCGATTACGACCTAGCCGGCTTGCGTGCGCAGATCGCTGCCGGACCCGGCGCGATGCTCGATGCAGAGGCCAGCCGCCGTTTCGTGTGGCTGGTCGAGGATATGCGCGACGGACGCACCCCGATGGACGGTCGCAAGCAATGGTTCGTGATGGACCCGGATGCGGACCGCTATCGCAGCGGGTCGATCCTCAAGCAGGCTCTCGAAACGGGCGACATCATGGGCGCGCTTGAGAGTGTGGCGCCGCTGCATCCCGATTACGCGGCGTTGAAGGAA
>NZ_CAXQBM010000057.1:0-44308 GCF_964222115.1 Alteriqipengyuania sp. | reverse complement strand
TCAATCATTAAAAATAATTCTTTGCCATCCATTGGCTTCTCCTTAAAATGACATGCTGCCATTCGGCTTGCGCACGCACGAGGAAATGGGGAAGGAATTGACCCCGGGCCAGGCGGAAAGCGCACCTGCCAATTTTCGCCCCGGCAAGCTTGCCTTGCGCGCAGCAGGGATTGCAGCCGTGCTGACGGCGATCTGGGTGCTCAATTGGGAAATGGGCTGGATCACCCGTGAGAGCTTCGATTTCATGCTGCCACCCAGCCAGAGAGGCTAGGGCGCAGACGCTTCTGTCAACTTGCGCGCAGCCGTTCCAGTGCTTGCGCCATCGCCACATACAGCTTACCGACTTCCGAACCGAGCAGCGTCACCGCCAGCGCATTGCCATCGCGAGTCGAAAGGAGCGTGCGCAGCATTGCTTCGAAATCGTGAATGTAGCGGTTCACATTGTCGCGGAAATCGTCGTCATCGTCGTACAATTCCGCGATCTCGCGGGCTTGGCGGTTGTCGAGCAGCCGCACCGCGCGGCGGGTGAACACGCCCCGGTCCCCGCGCAGATAGCTCGCCCATGCCGTGTCGGTCACTTCGGCGGACAATGACTTGGCGATATCGATCGCGTTCGAATTCAGGCTTTCCGTAATCAGCGCCACACGCCGCGCGAAATCGTGATCGACCTGCTCTTCGGCCCGTTCGCGCGCCACCGAAACGCGCGTTTCGAGGTTGCCAGCCAGTTCGTTCACAAGCGCAAGTTGGTCGCGCAACTGCTTTGCCGCATCGCGCGCGGCAGTGGCGGAGCGATCGGTAGCGCTACGTAGCGCTTCCAGTGCTTCGTCGGCCTGCGCCCGGATCGCAGCGGCAACCGCACCTCCGGCGTTCTCGCCGATCTTCTCGCCCAGATCCTGCCCGTCGCCGGCTGCATAGCGCTCCATTGCGCTGCGTGCCTTCTCGGCCGAGGATTCGAGTTGCTCGATTGCTTCGCGCACCTGGGTGGCGGTCGTTTCGGAGACTACGCCCGCCTCTTCGTCCAGCAGCGCCAGCGCGGTGCGCAGGCCCGCAATATTTTCCGTCATCGCATCGCGTGTCTGCGCCAGTCGATCGTCGATCCGGTCCGCAACACCGAAAATCTCTTCGCCCTTTTCGCGCGTTTCGATGACGTAGGCAGACAGGCGTTCGCTGCGTTCGGCGCCCTCGTCGATGGTCCGCCGCAGCTTTTCGCCGCCCTCGCGCAGGGCTTCCAGCCGTGCCTCTGCCGCTTCCATGGCGGCAGGCAGAACCTCGCGGCTGTGTGCCGCACCTGCCTGGATCAGTTCGAGCAGCCGCACGCCCGCTTCGGTCGCCTCGGAAAGGGTAGAGGAAAGCGCGGCAAGGTCGGTTGCACCACTATCGAGCCGCCCTTCGAGCGTATCGGTCGCCTCCAGCAAGGTATCGCGTGCTCCCGAGGCGCTTTCCGCAATTTCAGTGATACGCGCGCTGGCCACTGCCACCTGCTCTGCTGCCGTGTCGCTGGCCTCGGCAATATCGCGTACGATTGCCGCGTGGCTCGCGCGGCGTTCTTCCAATGCGCTATCGATCGCCTCGATCCGCGCTTCCAGGCTTTCAAGGGCCTGTTTCTCGATCTCTTCGAGGCGCGTACGGCGCGCATCGACCCAGCTGACGAACTCCTTGTCTCGCGCCTTCATCGATTCATCGATCCGCTCGGCCTCGTCGCGCAGCGAGGCGAGGCGCGCCTGCGCCGAACCCATGGCCTGCTCGTCGATAGTCTGGACCTCGGAAATCGCGACGCCCAGCCGCTCGCGCAGCTTCTCGATCCGGCCCTGCGCGGCAGCGAGCGCTTCGACCTCGCGCCCGTTTAGTTCGGCGCGGAAGCTTTCGCTCTGCTCGCGAAGGGCGCTGAAGCGGGCGTCGGCCATTGCTTCGAGTTCGGACACCCGGTCACCCAAGGTGGTAAGGGTTGTGTCCACCTGATGGCGGAAATGCTCCACATGGCGCTCGCCCGCCTCACCATATTCGTTGAGCCGCGACAGGCCATCGCCCAGTTTTTCCAGCGTAGTTTCTGCGCGTTCGCCTGCAGTACCCACTGCATTGGCAGCATCGCGCGAGGCATTGGTGATCACCGGCAAATCGTCGCGCAGGCGAGCCATATTGGCGAGCGCCGTTTCGGAAACACGGGCGATCCTCTCCACCTCTTCGCCGTTTTCGGCCACCAAAGCCTCGATCCGGTCGGCGTTCTGCGACAAGCGCGAGGCAGCGACCCGGCCATGCGACTCCAGCTCGCGCGTCTGGCGGGTGAGGAATTCGCGCGCGAGGCTGAGTTCGCGGTTGATGGCTGTCAGGCGGGTTTCCAGTTCTGCAATGTCACTGGCCGCAGCCTTCGCCGTTGCCCGGAACTGGGCGCTTTGGCGGCCGATACGCTGGCTGACCAGATGCCATGCGAACAGGATGAGCAGGGTCGGCACCGTCCAGGCGATGATCGCCTCGCTCCACCCGGAGAGTCCCATCGCCGTGAAACTCGCCACACCGCGGGCCATCACGAACAGCGTCGTCCAGCCGACCAGTGCCAGCACGGCAATGCCGGTCGCGATGGGGCTGGCGAAAACGGGCATATCCGTGCCGTCTTCGTCTGCATCGTAAAGTTCGTAGGTGGTCGGCTGCTCGTCCTGCGTATCTTCCGCGCGCGCAGGCGTACTGCTGCTTGCCACAGCGCCATCCTGCTCGACTGCCCTGATCGACGAACCCCCGCTCATGCTTCTTGGCCTACCATGTTTCCATCCCGGTTAAACCCCACGTTAACCGCTCCTTGCCTAGATGCTGCCCCATGGCTTTCGAAAATGCCGCCTTTGCCGCCACACTCGCCGCTGCCGCAGGAGACGATCCTGCGCTGATGACCGAGCTGCGCCGTGCGTTTCGCGAAAGCCTTGCCCAGCAGATCGATCTTCTGCGCCGCGCACGCTGCGATGGCAACTGGCTGATTGCAGCCCAGCGGATCAAGGGGCTGGCCGCCAGCTTTCATGCCGACGAGCTGATCCAGCTGGCGCAGGCCACCATCGACACTGCACCGGGCGATCCGGTCGCGCTGCGCGGGCTCGATGCGTTTCTGGCCGATTTCGACAACGCCCTGGCCGAATAGAGGCTGTTTTCGCCGGCTTGCAGGCTTGGCGATCCGCCCGGGCTGCCTAAATCGCACATCGCAAATCGATTCACATGCTTGCCCCGATGGGGCCTGCACTGCGGGACTGCCTGTGCTAGAATGCGCGGGCGTGATGGATCAGGGATAATCGCCCCTTAACGATAGCGGGCTATGCAAGGACGGTGACAGACAGGCCAATGACCAGCGTGCCGGAGGCGATCCCGGATACGATGAACGCCGACCAGCCGGTCGACGCGGCGCTGCGTGCCGAACTGGCGCGCGGCGACATGGCGCTGTCTACCCTCACGCCGGTGCTCACGCACTTCCTCAACACGCAGGACCGATCGCTGTTCAGCGATGCGATTGTCGCGCGGGTGCGCGGCATGCTGCGCAGCGCGGCTTACCGCCTGCTGCGCGTGGAGGCCGAAGAAATCGGCGCGAACGATGTTTTTTCCTATGCCGAAGGGCGCGCCGATGCGCTGGGCGAGGAACTGGCGCGGCACGCTGCGTTTCTGGGCCACTGCCATTCACTTGCCATCGAATGGCAGCTGGCGGAGCGGTTGCGCTCTCGCAACGGGATCGATCCCGTGCTCTCGCCCCTCCTGCAGTCGTTGATCGCGTCGGAGAACCCGGCCTTGTCCGATGCGGCGATGGGAACGCTGGCCGCGCAGGCGCGCTTCATCGAACAGCAGAAGCGGATGGAAATGCCGCTCGCCGAACTGCCCGAGGATCAGTTTGCCAATTTCATCTCGGTCTGGCGCCGCCAGCGCGAGGACCTGGGGGAGGATCTTGCCACGAGGGTGGAGGGGCGCATTCGCGAAATGCGCGCCGAGAACGAGGCGCGATTGTCGCTGCTCGAGCGTACCTTTACCGGACTGGCCGAACGCGCGGATGTGGCTCTTTCGCTGACCCATGCGGGTGCGGCACTCTTCCTTACGACGCTGGCGCACAAGGCGGGGCAGGAGCGCGATATCGTGGTCGTCTCGACCAATGACCGCCAATTGACGCGCTTTGCCCTGTCGCTTCGCGCCTCGGGCCTGAGCCCGGCAGAAGTACGGGCGCAGCTGCGGTGCCTGCATCCCGATGCAACAATGCCTGCGGCCATATCGCAGGTCAGCAAGGCCGATGCGCGCTCGCTGCTGTCATCCTCGCCCTTCGGGCATGCCGAGTAACAGGGGCCATGGAAGAACAATCCTATATTGCGCGTGGGCGCACCGATGCGCAGGATCGCCTTGTCGCGGCCGATGATCCGCTTGCGACACTTCAGCGGCGGTGCGGCGGGGAAATCCCCGGCACCATCGCGATCCCCGAATTGCGCGAACAGGTGCGCAAGGCGCGCCGCACCAACTTGCGGCTCGGGCGGACGATTCATGCTTTCGATGGCAGCGAGCGTATCAAGTCGTGGATGGAAATCGTTCCTGCCGATGAGCAATCCGACACCAATACCGGTTGCTCGATAGGGATCGTCACCTGGCAGGCGAGCGAACCGCCGGCGGAGCGCGACGACGATGCCGCCGCTCGCCGCGATGCGATTGACGACGCGCTCGCTGAACTGCACGCGCGTCTGGGCCCGGATCAAAGGGTCCTGACCGTGCATACCGAAGCCGAAGACCTACAGCCGCTCTACACCCGGATGAGCGAGAACCTGGGCAAGGTGTGGACCGATTTCGTCCATATCGAGGGCAGCCAGCATGCGCAGCCGCTGCATTGGCGGCTGCTCGACCAGGCGCGGGTGATGGTCGATGGCAGCCCCCGCAACTGGACCGCGCGGCTGATCCCGATCGGTGCGCCGACCCCCGGTTCGCAAGGGTTCGAGCTTTATCTCATCGCCAACCGCGCGTGGGTGCAGCGCACGCAGCGGCGCGACCGCCGGGCCGAGGATAGTGCCTCCATCGGGCGCGACCTCACACCGATCCTGCGCCAGCCGATTGCGCGGATCGTGGCCAATGCGGAAACGATCCGCTCTCGCCTCGCAGGGCCATTGGGCGACGAGTACAGCGATTATGCCCGCGATATCGTCAATGCGGGGCAGCACCTGCTCTCGCTAGTGGACGACCTGACCGATCTCGAAGTGGTCGAATCCGACAGCTTCCGCGCCGCGCCCGATCCGATCGACCTTGCCGACGTGGCACAGCGGGCTGCGGGTATCCTTGCGGTTCGCGCGCAGGAGAAGCGCATTACGATTGCCGCGCCGCCGACCGGTACAAGCCAGCCCGCAACGGCTGAATTCCGCCGCGTGCTGCAGGTCCTCCTCAATCTGATCGGCAATGCGATCCGCTATTCGCCCGAGGGGTCCACGATCACGGTTTCACTCGGCAGCGACGGTTCGCGCGCGCATGTATCAGTGCGCGACGAAGGGCCGGGGCTCGACGAGCAGGCGCAGCGGATCGTGTTCAACAAGTTCGAACGGCTTGGCCGCAGCGGCAGTGGTGGCTCCGGACTGGGCCTCTACATCTCGAAGCGACTTGCGCAGGCAATGGGCGGTGACCTGACCATCGACAGCACGCCAGGCGAGGGCGCGACGTTCACATTGAGCGTGCCCGCCGGGCATTGAAAAAAGGCCGCAGGTTTCCCCGCGGCCCCTCTTTTTCAGTCTTCCAGCTACGAACTAGCGCTGGCCAACGGGCACGTAGTCGCGCTCGGTCGGGCCGGTATAGAGCTGGCGCGGACGACCGATGACCTGTGCGGGATCGGAAATCATCTCGTTCCACTGCGCGACCCAGCCCACGGTACGGGCAAGCGCGAAGAGTGCGGTGAACATCGTGGTCGGGAAGCCGATCGCCGACAGGATGATGCCCGAATAGAAATCGACGTTGGGGAACAGCTTCTTCTCGACGAAATAATCGTCGTTCAGCGCCATTTCTTCCAGCTGCAACGCGGTTTCGAACACAGGGTCCTGCACCTTCAGCGCCTTGAACACCTCGCGCACGGTATCCTGCATCACGGTCGCGCGCGGATCGTAGTTCTTGTACACGCGGTGGCCGAAGCCCATCAGGCGGAACGGGTCGTTCTTGTCCTTCGCACGCTCGATATAGTGCGGGATCTTGTCGGGCGTACCGATCTCGCGCAGCATGTTCAGCGCAGCCTCGTTGGCGCCGCCGTGCGCCGGGCCCCACAGGCAGGCGATCCCTGCGGAGATACACGCGAACGGGTTCGCACCCGACGAACCGGCAAGCCGGACCGTGCTGGTGGATGCGTTCTGCTCGTGGTCGGCATGCAGGATGAAGATGCGGTCGAGCGCCTTTTCCACCTCGGGCACGACTTCGTAGGGTTCTGCCGGCACGCCGAAGGTCATGCGCAGGAAATTGCCGGTGTAGCTCAGCGAGTTGTCCGGCTGCATGAACGGCTGCCCGATGGCGTATTTGTAGGCCATCGCCGCAATCGTCGGCATCTTGGCGATGAGCCGGTGGCTGGAAATCTTGCGATGCTCCGGGTCGGCAATGTCGGTGCTGTCGTGGTAGAATGCCGACAGTGCGCCGACCACGCCGCACATGATCGCCATGGGGTGCGCATCGCGCCGGAACCCGCGATAGAAGGTCATCAGCTGCTCGTGCAGCATGGTGTGGCGGGTGATCGTGTAGGTGAAATCGTCGAGCTCGTCCTGCGAGGGCAGCTCGCCGTTCAGCAGGAGGTAGGACACTTCCATGAAGCTGGACTGTTCAGCCAACTGGCCGATGGGATAGCCACGGTGAAGCAGGACGCCCTCTTCACCGTCGATGAAGGTCAGTGCGCTTTCGCAGCTGGCTGTCGACTTGAAGCCGGGATCATAGGTGAACTTGCCGGTCGATCCGTAGAACTTGCGGATATCCATGACCTCGGGCCCGCAGGTCCCTTGCATCACGGGGAAATCGTGCGTGTTTCCGGCAATGTCGAGCTTCGCGGTATCGTCCGCCATGGGGGTCTCCTCAGTCTTGATTTTGCTTCGCCATCGCCGCTTGCGCTTCGATCCGCGCGAGCGACTCCTCTTTGCCGAGGAGGGCGAGAACGTCGAAAATTCCGGGGCTGGTCGTGGACCCCGTCAATGCTGCCCGAAGGGGCTGCGCGAGCTTTCCGAGACCAAGCTCGAGCCGCTCCGCAAGTGCCTTCGTAGTGTCTTCCAGCGCCTCTGTTGTCCAGTTGTTTTCAGCCAGCAGGGCAGCGTGGACAGGGGCAAGGCGTTCGCGGGCTTCGTCGTCGAGCAGTGCAGCCGCCTTGTCGGTCAGGTCGAGTGGACGTTTGGCTAAAAGAAACGCCGCATTTGCAGCGAGTTCGTGCGTAGCCCTCGCACGGGTTTTAAGCACGGGCATCGCCTGCGCAAGCAGGCTACGGTCGATGTCGCCATCGATCTTTGGGGCCAGGGCTTCGGCGACGATATCGGCCAGCCGCGCATCGTCCGCCTCGCGGATGTAGTGGCCGTTGAGGTTCTGCAGCTTCTTGATGTCGAAGCGCGCGGGGCTGCGGCCCACGCCGTCGAGATCGAACAGCTCGATTGCCTCTTTTCGAGTGATTTCCTCGCGGTCGCCATGCCCCCAGCCGAGCCGCAGCAGGTAGTTGAACAGCGCCTCGGGCAGGATGCCCAATTCGTCGCGATAGGCTTCGACGCCGACCGCGCCGTGCCGCTTGGAAAGCTTCGCACCGTCGCTGCCGTGGATCAGCGGGACATGGGCGTAGACCGGATCGGGCCACTTGCCTTCCACGGCGTTCATCGCGCGGTAAATCGGCAATTGGCGGAAGGCGTTGTTGAGATGGTCATCGCCGCGGATCACATGGGTCACACCCATGTCGTGGTCGTCGACTACAACCGCCAGCATGTAGGTCGGCGTGCCATCGGCGCGCAACAGTATGTAGTCGTCGATTTCTTCGTTCTTCACCGTCACGCGGCCCTGCACCGCGTCGTCGATGGCCGTTTCGCCATCCTTGGGCACCTTCAGGCGCACGGTGAAGGGCGCGCCTTCCTGCTCGGAACCCGGCTCCCGGTCGCGCCAGCGCCCGTCATACCGCATCGGCTGCTTGTTCGCGCGCTGCTCGGCACGCATCTGCTCCAGTTCCTCGGACGTGGCATAGCAGCGATAGGCATGCCCGTTTTCGAGCAGCTTCAGCGCAACTTCGGCGTGCCGCTCGGCGCGGTCGGACTGGAACATCGGGGGGGCGTCGAAATCGAGACCCAGCCAGTCGAGCCCCTCGATGATTTTGTCGATGGCGTCCTGCGTAGACCGCTTCTTGTCGGTATCCTCGATCCGCAAAAGGGTCTTGCCGCCGTGGTGGCGCGCATAAAGCCAGTTGAACAGCGCGGTGCGTGCGCCCCCGAGATGCAGGTATCCGGTCGGCGATGGAGCGAAGCGGGTGATGATCGTGCCGGTTTCGCTTGCCATCTAAGCGCGGTTCCTTTCCATTTCAGATCATGGCGATGCAGCCCCTGTCCGATCGAACGACCGGCCGCGACACTCGATCCGACAGTTCGGGCGAGGCGGGCGATGGTGCAGCGCAGCAGCGGCTTTGGCAGGTGCTACGGCACGTGTCCAGCCCGGTTTTCAGCGTGGCGCGCCGCGCCGACCGGGGGTTGGCCCATGCTGGGCTGGAACGCGGCCCGTGGCTGGTGATCGGAGTCATTGCAGGCATCGCGCTGTGGTTCGGGCTTGCCACTCCCGTCGCGTGGATTGGCGCAGTGGGAATCGCGCTGTTACTGGCGACTGCGGGGGCTTTTCTCCTGTGGCGCGAACGCGTGCCGGACCTGACGCTGGCGCTGCTCGGGATCGGCCTGGCCGTGGCATTCGGCATCCTGCTCATCTGGGCGCGCTCTGCCATGGTCGGGGCCCCGGCGATCGAATACCCGCAGATGGAAACGATGAATGCGCGCATCCTCGAACGCGAGGAGCAGCCCGCGCGCGAGCGGGTTCGGCTCGTGGTGGCGACGCGGGTCGGCGACAATGCAGAGGCGGTCAAGATGCGGATCAACGTGCCGCAGGATGCCGCTACGCCGGAGATGCAGCGTGGAGCTGTGGTTCGCGTGACCGCACGGCTGATGCCGCCTGCGCCGCCGCTCGTTCCGGGCGCCTACGATTTTGCACGAACGGCGTGGTTCCAGGGCCTGGCAGCGACCGGATCGGCAGTCGGGCCGGTGGAGGTGGTGGAGCCTGCACCGGCAGGGTGGGGCGGGATCGCGGCGGTGCAGCGCGATCTTTCGGCCCATGTCCGGTCGCACCTGGACGGCTCGGCAGGAAGCATCGCCGCGGCCTTTGCCAGCGGGGATCGCGGCGCGATTGCCGAAGCGGACGAGGATGCGATGCGCGATGCGGGCCTCACCCACCTGCTCTCGATCAGCGGGCTGCACGTGAGTGCGGTGATCGCGGCGGCGTATTTCTTGGCATTGAAGCTGCTCGCATTGTGGTCATGGCTGGCCTTGCGGGTGCGCCTGCCGGTGGTTGCGGCGGCGGTCGGCGCGCTGGCGGGTGTGGGTTACACGCTGCTGACCGGAGCGGAAGTGCCGACCGTGCGCAGCTGTGCGGCTGCCGTGCTGGTGCTGGTCGCGCTGGCACTCGGGCGAGAGCCGCTGACCTTCCGCCTGTTGGCAGTGGCGGCGGGTTTCGTGTTGCTGCTGTGGCCGGAGAGCGTTGCGGGGCCGAGCTTCCAGATGAGCTTTTCCGCCGTGCTGGCCATCGTCGCGCTTCACAACAGCGCGCCGGTGCGCGCCTTTCTCGCACCGCGAGAAGAGGCATGGTGGATGCGCCCGCTGCGCGGTGGGGCGATGCTGCTGGTCACCGGCTTGGTGATCGAGATTGCGCTGATGCCGATAGTGCTGTTCCATTTCCATCGCGCGGGGCTCTATGGCGCGCTTGCCAACATGGTCGGCATTCCGCTGGTGACCTTCATCTCCATGCCACTGATAGCGCTGGCACTGGTGGCAGACCTGGTGGGGCTGGGCGCGCCCGTCTGGTGGTTGGTGGGCAAGTCGCTCGACCTGCTGCTTGCCATTGCGCATTTCACCGCGAGCCGACCCGGTGCGGTCAAGCTGGCGCCGCATATGGGCGGGTTCGCGTTCTTCCTCTTCGTTGCCGGTGGATTGTGGCTGGCCTTGTGGGGCGGACGCGCCCGCTTCGCCGGTTTCGCACCGGTCGCGGTCGCGACCATGCTGACCATCGCAACGCCACGGCCCGATGTGCTGATATCGCGCGACGGGCGCCATGTCGGCATCGTCGAAGATGGCGAGCTGCTGACATTGCGGGAGAGCCGGTCCTCCTATGCGAGCGATACGCTGTCCGAACTGGGCGCGCTGGATGCTCCCCCCGTACCGCTGGCGAGCTGGCCGGGTGCCCAGTGCAGCGGCGAGTTCTGTGTCGCGACGATCCGGCGAGAAGGGCGGGCATATACCCTGCTGCTCGCGAAGGGGCGCGACTATGTGACCGAGCGGGACCTTGCCGCCGCTTGCGCACGGGTCGACATCGTGGTGGCGGACCGCTGGCTACCGCGCAGCTGCCGACCGCGCTGGCTCAAGGCCGACCGACGGATGCTGGAGCAGACCGGCGGGCTCGCGATCCGCCTGCCGGACCGCGAGGTGCAGACCGTCGCGCAGGGGCAGGGCGCGCATGGATGGTGGCACGGTGCCGGTGGTGTGAGGCGCGAACCCGAGCCCGCGCCCAAACCTGAGCCTCGCAAACCCGATCAGTGATAGCGGCGCAGCAGTCCTGCGAGCTTGCCCTGAACCTGCACGCTGCGCGCGTCGTAAACCTGCGGCTCGTAACTCGCATTGGCGGGATCGAGCCGGACCCTGCCGCCGCCATCGCGCCAGAGGTACTTTAGCGTTGCTTCGGCATTTTCGACCAGCGCGACCACGATATCGCCATCGCGGGCGGAATCCGCACGGCGGATCAGCGCATAATCGCCGTCGAAAATTCCCGCCTCGATCATTGAGTCGCCCGAAACTTCCAGCGCGAAGTGCTCGCCCGGGCCGAGCAGGGCTGCAGGCACGGGCAGGCTCTGGTGGTCTTCCAGCGCCTCTATCGGGGCACCGGCGGCGATACGCCCGTGTAGCGGAATATCGATCACGTCGTTCGCCGCTTCGGGCATGCGCGCAGGCACCTTGGCCGTTTGCGCCCCGATGTCGTTGGCAGGCTTCGGAGTAGCCCCCGCTACCGCGCTGTCGGGCATCTTGAGCACTTCCAGCGCCCGCGCCCGGTTGGGTAGGCGACGGATGAAGCCGCGTTCCTCCAGCGCAGAGATCAGCCGGTGCACGCCAGACTTGCTTTTGAGGTCGAGCGCATCCTTCATCTCCTCGAAAGAGGGCGAGATGCCGGTGTCTTCCAGTCGATCATGGATGAACCGGAGCAATTCATGCTGCTTCGCGGTCAACATAGAGCTTCTTCTCCGCACTGCCTGTTCGCACACACATGCGAACGAATGCGGAACAATTAGGCAACCCGATTTTGCAAGTCAAGCGATTGCGCCATTTTCGAGCGGATAACATGGAACAAACGTCCCCGCCGCCACCGCTCCGACATTCGCGGGCCGATCGACCAGCACCTGCGCGCGCGCCAGCGGCACAAGCGCAGAACTGTCCTGCACCTCGGCAGGACATACGCCATCGCTTCCAATTTCAGCACGCAGGAACTCGCGCCTCGTACCGCCAACCGGCAATGGTGCAGCGAGCGGCATCGGCACCGCCTGAGGCAGGCAGTGGATTGCGCCTGCCAGCCTGCGCAACGCCGGCACCATGAAGAAGAAGCCGGTGACGAAGCTCGACACCGGGCTGCCCGGAAGGCCCAGAACAACCGTGTCGCCCCCATTCCGCGAGGGGCGTGTTGCCACCAGCAGCGGCTTGCCCGGCTTGATCGCGATACGCCAGAAATCGAGCGTGAAACCAGCCGCCTCCAACGCCGGTTTCACAAGATCGTGCGGACCGACCGATGCGCCCCCCGAAACCACGATCATCGCATTGCCTTCGCTGGCTTCCTCTATCGCCCCGACGAGCGCCGCCATATTGTCGGATACCGGGCCAAACGGTTTCGCGAGGCCGCCAGCATTCTTCGCCATCGTCGCCAGCATGGCGCCGTTGACAGCCGGTATCTTGTGAGACCCGCAGGCTGCCGGATTCTCCGACAACTCGTCTCCGCACTCGATGATCGCGACGCGTGGCGAATCGTACGCAACCACGCTGTCGCAGCCGCCCGCTCGGGCGAGCGCGATCTGCGCGGGCCCCATTCGGGTACCCCGATCCAGCAAGGCATCGCCGCTCGCAAAGTCCAGCCCGGCCCGCCGGATGTAGTCTGTACGAGGCGGTTCAAGAGCATGCAGCGTGCCGTCCTCGACCCGCGCGTTTTCCTGGATGAGCACGGCGTCGGTGTTGAACGGCATTCTCGCGCCGGTGGAGATGCGGGTCGCCATCCCCTTGCTCAGCGCCTTGGGGAAGGGTGCGCCCGCACGCGATTCTCCTACCAACTCCCAGGGGCCCTCACTGGCAGTTGCATAGCCATCCATCGCGGACAGATCGGCAGGGGGCTGGGTACGCCGCGCTACGACCGGCTGGGCGAGATAGCGGCCTGCGCTGTCGTTCACCGCGATTGGGTTCGATGCACCCGGTTCGAGCATCGCGAGGAGTCGCGCCTGCGCCTCTTCCAGCTCAAGCGGCGCGCTCATGCCACCTCCCTCTCCGCATGCCAGTCGCCGGACTTGCCGCCGGTCTTGGACAGCAGGCGCACTCCACCGATCACCATGCCCTTATCTAGTGCCTTGGCCATGTCGTAGATAGTCAGCAAGGCAGTGCTGCACGCAAGCATGGCCTCCATCTCGACCCCCGTCTTGCCGGTGAGCGAGGCGGTGGCGGTGATACGCACTCCATCGTCCTCTACTGCGCAGTCCACGCTAACCGAATCGAGCGAAAGGGGATGACACAAGGGGATGAGCGTCGCAGTCTGCTTTGCGGCCATGATGCCTGCGATCCGTGCCGTGGCGAGCACGTCTCCCTTGGGCACGGACCCGTCGCGGATCGCGGCCAGCGCCGCCGGGTTCATGGATATGCGTCCCTCGGCGACCGCTATGCGCGTGGTTTCGACCTTGCCGCCGACATCGACCATGTGGGCCGCGCCGTGTTCGTCGAGATGCGTGAGGCCGCTCAAAGCCGGGCTCCAGTCGCTGCCCTGACACACCTGACACAGTGTCTTAAGGCGAAAAAACTGCCCGCCCGGATGCTGCCGGCAGACAGGGCGGACGCACCGGGTCGTGGTAGGGATCGAGCCATGAGGCGATCATGCCACGGAGTTGGCCTGTAGGACAGTCTCAGCGTGCGAGCAGGGTGCGCGTCGCGGCCTCCACGTCGGCCTTCCGCATCAGGCTTTCGCCAACCAGGAAGCCGTGCGCGCCCCCGCTTTCGAGCCGCGCGCAATCGGCAGCGGTGGCGATGCCGCTTTCGGAAATGACGAAGGCGCCTTGCGGGGCAAGCGGGATCAGCGCCTCGGTCGTGCCGATATCGGTTTCGAAACTGCGCAGGTCGCGGTTGTTTATACCGATCAGGCGCGATTTGAGTGTGTGGGCGCGCTCCATCTCGGCGGAGTCGTGGACTTCGACCAGCACGTCCATGCCCAGTTCGATCGCGGCGTCCTCGATCTCGGTCATCTGAGCGTCGGAGAGTGCGGCGACGATAATCAGGATCGCGTCGGCGCCCATTGCGCGGGCTTCGCCGCATTGCCACGGATCGACCATGAAATCCTTGCGCAAGGCGGGCAGGGCGCAGGCTTTGCGTGCATCGCTCAGGTAATCCGCGTGGCCCTGGAAGTACTTTTCGTCGGTAAGAACAGAGAGGCAGCTTGCGCCGGCGGCAGCGTAGGCGCGCGCGTGTTCGGCAGGCTGGAAATCCTCTCGGATCAAGCCTTTAGAGGGCGAAGCTTTCTTGATTTCTGCGATTAGCGCGCGGCGGCGATCGGAATGGGTCTTTCGCAACGCCGCCTCGAACCCGCGCGGCGGTGCCTGCGCCGTGATCCGCGCGATTAACTCGCTGACGGGCGTAGCGGACTGGCGCTCGAGCACCTCGTCGCGCTTCGTGGCGCAGATTTCTTCGAGCTTGTTCATTGGCAACCGCTCGCGAAAACCCATTCGCACTTCGACAAGCTCAGCACGAACGGGTTTGGTGAGGTCTGGCAGGGAGCCGTACGTCCTGAGCCTGTCGAAGGGCGTACGGTGGGGGAGAGACGATGAACCATCACCGCGCCATCTCGATCCACTTATCGAGCAGCCGCTGCGCACCCCCATTGTCGATCGCCTCGGCTGCGGTCGCCACGCCGGCCTTCCAGTCCTCGGTCTCGCCTGCTGCAATGAGCGCAGCGGCTGAATTGAACAGCACCGCATCGCGGTAGGGACCGGGCGTGCCCTGCAACAGCGCGCTCAAGGCCTTGGCGTTGTGCGCAGGGTCTCCGCCCCGGATCGCCTCCACCGGCGCATGCTCCAGCCCCGCCATCCCTGCATCGACGCGTTTCATCGCGAATTCGTGGCCGGTCACATCGGCCATCTCGTTCCCCGCGGCGAGGCTGAGTTCGTCGAGTCCCTCGTCGCCCGAGACGATCAACGTGCGTTCGGTGCCGAGGCGCGCAGCCGCCTCGCCATAGATCGACACATAGCCCGGCCGCGCGATGCCGATCAGCTGGCGCTTGACGCCGACCGGGTTGGACAGCGGGCCCATCAGGTTGAAGATCGTGCGGCGGCCCAGCGCTTTGCGGATGGGCTGGATGCGACGCATCGCGGGGTGGTGGTTGGGTGCGAACAGGAAGCAGATGCCGATCTCTGCCAGCGTCTTTTCCGCGGTGCGCCCGGCGGCTTCCATGTCGAGGCCGAGCACCTCCAGCGTGTCCGCCACGCCCGAGAGAGAGGAGATCGCGCGGTTGCCATGCCGCGCCACGGGCACGCCGCAGGCCGCGACCACCAGTCCTACGGCGGTCGAGACATTCAGCGTGTGGTGCCCGTCGCCGCCGGTGCCGCACACGTCGATCGCGTTGTCTGGGCCACTGACCGGGATGTAGCGCGCGCGCAGCGCCCGCGCCGCGCCCGCGATCTCGTCCGCGGTTTCGCTGCGTTCGGTCATCGCGAGCAGGAAGCGGGCGATTTCCTCGTCCGTTGCTTCCCCGTCGAGAATCCAGCCGAAGACCTCCTCTGCCTCGGCCTCGCTCATGTGCGGTACTGCGAGCGGGAGGGATTTCATGCTGCCTGCCTTTTGCGTGTCTCGATGCCGCAAATGGAAAGGAAATTGGCGAGCAGCGCGTGGCCATGCTGGGTCGCGATGCTCTCCGGGTGGAACTGCACGCCGTGGATCGGCAGCTCCTCGTGGCGAAATCCCATCACGCTGGTCCCGTCCAGCCCCGGCGTTTCGCTCGTCGCGTTGACGATCAGAGTGTCAGGCGTCCCTTCGACTACCAGCGAGTGATAGCGGGTGGCGGTGAAGGGCGAGGGGAGGTTGGCGAACACACCGCTCCCGTCATGCGTCACCGCGCTGGTCTTCCCGTGCATCAGCCCGCCCTGGACCACGCGCCCGCCGAAATGCTGGCCGATCGCCTGATGGCCAAGGCACACGCCTAGCAGCGGCAGCGCCGCATCGGCGCAGGCGGCGACCGTATCCAGCGTAATCCCCGCCTCGTTCGGCGTTTTGGGGCCGGGCGAGAGCAGAATGCCCTTCGCGCCGCTGTTTACGGCTTCCTTCGCGCTGATCGCATCGTTGCGCTCCACGCGCACCTCAGCGCCCAGTTCCTGCAGGTAATGGACGAGGTTGAAGGTGAAGCTGTCGTAATTGTCTATGACGAGGATGTCGGTCATGTCTCGCCCGCCAGCTTGTCCGTCGCGCGGACGAGGCCATCGATGATGCCGGGTTCCCCGGCCGAATGGCCCGCATCGTGGACGATCCACAGCTCGGCCTCAGGCCATGCCTTCTTCAACTCCCACGCGGAGGTCGGCGGGGTGCAAATGTCGTGACGGCCCTGCACGATGATACCGGGGATACCCTCCAGCTTGCCGACATCGCGCAGCAGCTGTGCCTCTTCGAGGAAGAAATCCTCCAGGAAAAAGCGCGCACAGATGCGGGCGAAGGGCACCGCCTTGGCCGGATCGGCAAAGCTGCCCAGCAGTTCTTCGTTCGGCAGCAGTGTCGCGACATTGCCTTCCCACAGCGACCATTGCTTGGCGGCGGCGAGGCGGGTTTCCTCGTCGTCGCTGGTCAGGCGCGCATGGTAGGCCTGCACCAGATTATCGCGCTCGTCTTCGGGGATCAGGCCGGTGAACTCGTCCCACTGTTCGGCCATGATCTCGCTCGCCCCATAGGTGTAGAGCCAGTCCTTCTCCTTCTGCCGACCCAGGAACACCCCGCGCAGCACGATCTCGCTGGTCCGCTCGGGATATTTCTGCGCGTAGGCGAGCGCGAGCGTCGCGCCCCAGCTGCCGCCGAAAACCTGCCATTTCTCGAACCCGCACATTTCGCGCAGGCGCTCCATATCCGCGACGATGCGCCATGTGTCGTTGTGCTCGATCTCCGCGAAGGGCAGCGATTTGCCGCACCCACGCTGGTCGAACAGCAGCACGTCGTACTTCTCCGGGTCCCACTGGCGGCGATGCGAAGGCGACATGCCGCCGCCCGGCCCGCCATGCAGGAACACCGCAGGCTTGGCGCCCGGGGTCCCGACACGTTCGTAATAGAGCGAATGCCCTTCGCCGACATCGAACATGCCGCTCTCGTAAGGTTCGATCTCGGGATAGAGGGTGCGCTCGTACTGCATGATCATTCCTTGGTTTCGACGACCACCAGCGGGCCAAGGTCGGCGCGGGTGTCCATCCGGCCACGCGCAGGGTCCCACAGGCTGGATACCGTCCCGTCGAGATAGAGTGCGTTGGGCGTTTCCGCCACGTCGCGGAAGAAGCGCGCGAACTGCCCGAAGCTGACCGGGCTGGCGGTGATCGCAAAATGCGCCTTGCCGCCCGCATCGATCCCCACGCCGTTGCGGATGCGGCGCGAGGGGCCGTCTTCCGAAATTTCGGGGTGCAGCTTCCCGTCGATCACCAGCATCGGGCCGCTCTGCGTGCCGAAATCGGGGCGGTCGCCCACGGTGCTGTAGAAATCGTCGGTCGTCTTGATCCGCCACGTGCCGCCGGTGCCGTAGAACACGCCGTTGGGCTTCAGGTGGAAATTGCCCGAGCCATCATTGCGGTTGAGCTCCTTCAGCCGCTCCCGGTTCTCGACATAATAGCCGATCGGATTGCCCGCACCGTCATACATGCCTGCATTCATGGCAAAGGCGATGGTCGGCGCATCCTCGGCGCGCGATGTGGAGAATTTGGCGAGGCTGCGGAACGGCGGGCCCAGCACCATGCGCACACGATGCTGCGCGGGGTCGGCGACGCAATGCATGAACATCGTGCCTTCGAAGCGAACCGGCTTGCACGCCGAGCTTTCGGGATCGGTAGCCTTTTCCGGCTCGCTTTCGGGTTCTTGCTCGGGCGCCGGTTCTTCCGCAGCGTCGGAGCGGGCGATTTCCTTGCCTTTTTCCCCGCTGATATCGGTGCGGATCACCGGGTCCCCGGCCTGCGGTTGGTCGCAGGCCGACAGCATGAGCGAGAGCAGGCCGAGGGCAGAGAGGATCGATGCTCTGTTCACTGGGCGAACCCCGCTTCACTGGCTTGGTTCACAGCTTCGCGCGCGGCGGCGAACAGGGCGCCTGCCTTGGCCTCGCATTCGCGCTGTTCGGCAGCCGGATCGCTGTCTGCCACGATCCCTGCTCCGGCGGTGACGTGCAGCGTGCCGTCTTTCACCAGACCCGTACGCAGCACGATGCACGAATCGAAACTGCCGTCGGGCGCAAAATAGCCCACGCCGCCCGCATAGGGCCCGCGCTTTTCGCTCTCCAGCTCGGCAATGATTTCGCACGCGCGCAGCTTGGGCGCACCGCTGACCGTGCCTGCGGGGAAGCCCGCGAATAGCGCGTCGAGCGCATCCTTACCGGCATCGAGGCGACCCTGAACATTGCTGACGATGTGCATGACGTGGCTATAGCGTTCCACCATGAAGCTGTCGGTCACTTCGACGGTTCCTGCCTCGGCCACTCGGCCGACATCGTTGCGACCCAGATCGAGCAGCATGAGGTGCTCGGCGCATTCCTTCGGATCGGCGAGCAGTTCGATTTCTGCCGCACGGTCCGCCTCGGGCGTGGCGCCGCGCGGTCGTGTCCCGGCGATGGGTCGCACGGTGACCTTGCCATCGCGCAGGCGGACGAGGATTTCGGGGCTGGAGCCGACGATGCCCGCCTCGGGCAGGTCGAGCAGGTAGAGGAAGGGGGACGGGTTGACCCGCCGTAACGCACGATACAGCGCCATCGCAGGGAGCGTGAAGGGCGTGGTGAAGCGCTGGGCCAGCACCACCTGAAAGATATCGCCCGCAACGATATAGTCCTGCGCGGCGGCAACGCGCGCGGCATAGTCGTCAGCAGCCACGGTAGAGTGAGGCGCGATGAGGGGATTGTCGACGCGGGCCGATGAATCGCGCGATCCAGCAGCCATCGGCACGGGGGAGGCGAGCTTGCGCAGCGCCTCGTCGATCCGTTCTTCGGCTGAGTACAGCGCTGCATCGACCGTGCCTTTGCCCGGCCAGACCGGTGCAATCAGGTACACCTCGTCGGTTAGTGCGTCGAACACCAGGATCAGGCCGGGGCGGACGAAGACCATGTCCGGCAGCCCGAGCGGGTCCTCGGTCGCGCGCGGCAGTTTTTCGACCAGCGCAATCGTGTCGTATCCGAAATAGCCGACGAGGCAGGCGAGTGCGGGCGGCAGGATGTCGGGAACCGGCATGGCGATTTCTGCGAGCAGCGTGCGAAGTGCAGCGAGCCCGTCCCCATCGGTTGGTTCGAACGCCTCGCGATCGGTCCGCCACGTCCGGTTGATCGAAGCAGCATCGCCATCGGCGCGCAGCACCAGATCGGGGTCGATACCAAGCAGGCTGTAACGCCCGCGGATTTCGCCCCCTTCGACCGATTCGAGCAGGAAGTCCCCGCGCGCCTCATCCATCAGCGCGCACGCCGCGCCCACCGGCGTCAGCGTATCGGCGACATGCCGCTGCCAGACGAGTGCGGGCCTGCCTTGCGACAGCCGTTCGCGCGCCGCGTCGAGATTGTGGAGCACGCCTTAGCGGGTCGCGCCGGTCAGCTCGCGCCGGACCGCGTCGACCGCTTCGGGATTGCGTTCGATCCCCACGTCGTTGCGGATTGCAACGCGCAGCTGGTCGCCGAATTCGCGGCTGAGGATATTGGCATAGCCATCGCGGGCTTGCGCGAAGAGCGGATCGTCCTCGTCCACTTCGCCGGCGGTAATCTCGTCCAGTTCGACCAGGAAGAAGCCTGCATTGCTGGGCGCTTCCAGGCGCTTGGCCGTGCCCTCGGTCATGGCGAACATCAGCGCGACCGGCGGGTTGGAGCGTTGCTGCTGCAACAGTTGCTCACGCGTCACGTTGAGCGGCTGGCTCGGCGGAAGGCGGGTTTCTTCCGCGCGGATGGCTGCGGCGAGCGAGCTGCCCCCGGCCACGCGCTTGAGGATGCGGTCGGCAGCCTTCTTTGCCTCCTTCGCGCCCTCGGCCATCTTCCATGCGAGGCTCACCTCGTCGCGGATCTGCGCGAGCGGCGGCGGGGCGGAAGGAGAAATGGAGGCGGCTTCGAACAGCACAAAGGTTTCGCCCACTTCGACTTCGGCGATCTGCGGGTTGCCTTCATCCATCTGGAACAGCGTAGCGACCAGCGGCATGACGACCTCGGGCGCACGCTCGCCCTGTTCGCCTTCGAAAACCGCGCCCGAAGCAAGCAGGGGCTCGGTGGTTTCGATGTCGAGCTTCAGCGCGTCGGCCACCTGTTTGAACGATTCGCCACCATTGAGGCGGGTTTCGATCTCGGCCGCGAACTCGTTCAGCGCGCGGCGCTGCTTTTCGGCGCGCAGGGCCTGTTCGATCTCGGGCCGCGCTTGTGCCAGGGATTGCGCGGCGATCCGGGTCACATCGTCGATGCGCACCACGTGGTAGCCAAGCGGGCTGCGCGCGACTGCGGCCACGCCGCCTTCACTGGCCGAGAACACGGCGTTTGCGACCGCGCTGTTGACCTGCTGTGCGTAATCCTCGCGCCGGATCGGGCCGATTTGCGAGGTTTCGAGGCCAGCATCGCTGGCGACCGACGCCATCGAAGCTCCACCCGCGATCCGTTCGCGGAAACTGTCGGCGGCCTGCTTGGTCGGCACGATCAGCTGGGTGAAGGTGCGCTCTTCGCTGGCACGATACATGTCTGCATTCTGTTCGTAGCGCTGGCGGATTTCGGCCGCTGTCGGCTCGATGCTCTCGCTCATCGCTTCGGCGCCGAACACCGCGTAGCGTGCGGTGCGCCGTTCGGGACGGGTGAAATCGCTGCGATTGGCGCGGTAGAAGGCCTGCAATTGCTTGTCGGTCGGATCGTTCTCGGGGAGGAACGCCTCGGACGGAATGAGAGCGATCGAGCCTTCGCGCCGCTCTTTGAGCTGGCTGACATAGCGGCGCAGCATATTGTCGGGCATTTTCGCGCCGAACACCGCCGGGATCAGCACCTGCCTCGCGATCAGCCCGTCGGTCAGGTCTTCGCGCACGATCTTGTCCGTCAGGCCCTGCGAGCGCAGCGCGTTGCGATACATTTCCTCGCTGAAATTGCCATCGGCCCCGCGAAACGCAGAAATCATGCGGATTTCGCTGTTGATCAGGTTTTCGCCCGCGCGCAGCCCCAGCATTCGCCCGAATTCGGAAACCGATACGCGATCCAGCAGCGTGTCGAACACCTGGGCCAGCCCGCCATCGCTGAGGAACTGCTCCATCGTCAGCGTCGGGTCGTTGCCCTGGACTTCACGGAAGGAATTGTTCGCGGATTCGCGCAATTCGGCGGTGGTCACGCTTTCATCGCCCACCACCGCGACGCTGTTGGTCCCGGACAATCCGCCGAAAGTCCCCGTGCTGGAAACATCCATGCTGGCAAAGGCGAGCGCAATCAGGCCCAGAAACGCGAGCGTCAGGCCGAGGCCGAGCTTCGACTGGAAGAAAGAACGGAAGGAATTGATCATGAAACTGGCAGGCCTTGGCGAATCGGGGGCAGTGCGACGGGGTGGGGCATGTGCATGGGCTGGACCATGCAAGACCCGAACGCGAGCTTTAAATCGGCGATCCTGTCGCTGCAAGGCCACGCGCTACGCGTTTTGACGGGGGTGTATTCACAGAGGGTTTTGACTGTGCGTGCGACCTTCGCTACCGAGCCGCTCTTGCGTTGGCGCCATTGCCCGACGCGGATCATATTTCGATAAAATAACAGGAATTTCCCCGAAATGGCGAGCCGCCCTTTCATCGTTGGCAACTGGAAAATGCACGGCACGCGCGCGATGCTGTCCGAAGCGCGCGCGATTGACCGCGCTGCGCAACGTCTGATGCAGGTCGAGATTGCTCTCGCCCCGCCGTTCACCCTCATTCACCCGGTCCGCCGCGAGGCCGAGCAGATCGGTGTCGGTGCGCAGGATTGCCATCCCGCCGATGGCGGCGCGTTTACCGGCGACATCTCCGCAGCGATGGTAGCCGATGCGGGCGCCGGCTTCGTCATCCTGGGCCACAGCGAACGGCGCGAAGGCCATGGCGAGAAGGACAAGTTGATCGCGGAGAAGGGCGCAGCCGCGCTCGATGCCGGGCTCAAGATCATCCTTTGCTGCGGCGAACCGTTGGACAAGCGCGAATCGGGCAAGGCGGCCGAATACGTGCTGCGCCAGCTCAAGGCATCGCTCCCCGCCGATATCGAAGACCCGGTAGAGCGGCTGACCATCGCCTATGAACCGATCTGGGCGATCGGCAGCGGCAAGGCCGCAAGCGTTGACGATATCGTAGAGATGCACACCGCCATCCGCGAATTCCTGGTCAAGACCTATGGCGAGGAAGCCGGCGCCGAGGTGCGGATCATCTATGGTGGCTCCGTCAATGCGGAGAACGCCGCCGAGATCATGGCGGGCGACGAAGTCAACGGCGCCCTGGTGGGCGGGGCGAGCCTGTCTGCCGAAAGCTTCATGAATATCGTGCTGGCGGTGCAGGAAGTCATCGCCAACCAGTAGCGTGAGGCTGGGCCTGCTTGCGCCGCAATCGGGCAATGCCTAGCTTCATACCGAACCGATCCTTCGAAAGCAGTCCTAACGATGTTTCTTTTCCTCACCGTGGTCCAGGCGCTGGTCGCCGCAGCCCTCGTCGGCGTCATCCTGATGCAGCGCTCCGAAGGGGGCGGCCTCGGCATTGGTGGCGGTGGCTCGCCCGGCGGGATGATGAGCGCGCGCGGTGCAGCCGATTTCCTGACGCGCGCGACCCGCTGGCTGGCGGTGGCCTTCGTGGTGCTGTCGATCGCACTGGCCGCGATGGCGGTGGACATGTCGGGTGGCGATGCCATCGAATCGACGCTCGATCGCACGGTGACGCCGGCTGCGCCCGCCGATCCGCTGGCCGAAGGCGGACCGCTCGACAGTGAAGGCCTCGATGGCGATCCGCCGGTGGATTCGGTGCCCGAAGGTGATGCCGATCCGCTCGGCAGCGCGACCGAATAATCATTTCGTCTCATTTGTGGTGAGTAGCCGAGCGGTTTTTGCTCGCGACGGCTTGCGCTCGCCCGTCTTTCACCCGTAAGGCCCAACTCCCATGGCGCGGTATATTTTCATCACCGGCGGCGTGGTTTCCTCGCTCGGCAAAGGTCTCATGGCGGCATCGCTCGGCGCGTTGTTGCAGGCGCGTGGCTATAAGGTCCGCATTCGCAAGTTCGACCCCTATCTGAACGTCGATCCGGGGACGATGAGCCCCTACCAGCACGGAGAGGTCTACGTGACCGACGACGGGGCGGAGACGGACCTCGACCTCGGCCATTACGAACGCTTTACCGGCGTTTCCGCGCATCAGGGCGACAACATCACCTCGGGCCGCGTCTATCAGGACATCATCGCGAAGGAGCGTCGCGGCGATTATCTGGGCGCGACAGTGCAGGTCGTTCCGCAAGTCACCGACGCGATCAAGGCCTTCGCGCTGGCCGACCAGGGCGACCATGATTTCATCCTGTGCGAAATCGGCGGCACTGTCGGCGACATCGAATCGCTGCCCTTCATGGAAGCGATTCGCCAGCTGCGGAACGAGCTGGAGCCGATGCAGACGCTCAGCGTCCATGTGACGCTGGTGCCCTACATCGCCGCCGCGGGAGAGCTGAAGACCAAGCCGACGCAGCACTCGGTACGCGAACTCGCCAGCCTGGGCATCAAGCCCGACGTGCTGCTGTGTCGCGCCGAGCATCCGATCCCGGACAGTGAGCGGCAGAAGATCGCCAATTTCTGTAACGTGCGGCAGCAGGCGGTCATTCCCGCGCTCGACGCCAAGTCGATCTATGCGGTGCCGCTGCAATACCACCGCGAGGGGCTCGACGCAGAAGTCCTGCGCGGTTTCGGGATCACCGATGCGCCCGAGCCCGATCTTTCCCCATGGCGCGAGGTGACCGATCGCTATTTCAATCCCGAAGGCGAAGTCACGATCGGCGTGGTCGGCAAGTATGTCGGGCTGAAGGACGCCTACAAGAGCCTCAACGAAGCGCTCGTCCATGGCGGGATGGCCAACAAGGCCAAGGTCCATGTCAAATGGATCGATGCGGAGATTTTCGAACGCGATCCGGCCGAAATCGTCGCCGAGCTGGAGCCACTGCATGGCATCCTTGTGCCCGGCGGATTCGGCGAACGTGGCAGCGAGGGCAAGATCGCCAGCGTACGCTTCGCGCGCGAGCGCAAGGTGCCGTTTTTCGGCATCTGCCTCGGCATGCAGATGGCCTGTATCGAAAGCGCGCGTGCAGCCGGCGTGGAAGGCGCATCGTCAACCGAGTTCGGGGAAACGGGTGAGCCGGTGGTCGGCATCATCACCGAATGGATGACGAAGGAAGGGCTGGAAACGCGCGCTGCCGATGGCGATCTTGGCGGCACGATGCGGCTTGGCGCCTATGAAGCGAAGCTGGCAGGCAACAGCCGCGTATCGTCGATCTATGGCGGCGCGACCGAGATTTCGGAGCGCCATCGCCATCGCTATGAAGTGAACGGCGCCTATCGCGAGAGATTGGAAGGCGATGGACTGGTATTTTCCGGCATGTCACCCGATGGGCTGCTTCCCGAAATAGTCGAAAGACCGGACCATCCGTGGTTCGTGGGCGTGCAGTTTCACCCGGAATTGAAAAGTCGTCCGTTCGATCCGCACCCTCTGTTTTCCGGATTCGTAGCAGCTGCACTCAGGCAGTCGCGCTTGGTCTAAGTGACGGAAAGTAAAACCTAATCCAGATTAGGTTTGTCATGATTCCAACACCCCTTTATTTTAGCCATGATTTGCGTCATAGGCGCACCTCGCGTTGTGGGGGCAACGTTTCTTTGGGGGTTCCCTTTTGAAGAGCTTGTCCCGGGTTTGATCGTCTTCTGCGACCCGGACGGACAGACTCGGTCAAGGCGGCATATGCCGTGGGGCGGTTCCTTCAGGGGCCGCCCCAAAATTTGCAGGTCATGGAGAGTCAAAGAGAAACCCGCCCCGTCACCTTGCGTACGGAGCGGGCCTGTTAGTCAGTGCGCAAAGGGAGAGCGCAGCTGGCTGTCGGTTGGCGGTCAGGCCGCGTTACGGTCTGCACCCGAATCATCGGCGCTGTCATGATCGCCGGACTCAACCACGTTCAACGCAGGGGCTTGTTGCCCGTTGATCGCGATCTTCTTCGGCTTCATCGCCTCGGGCACTTCGCGCAGCAGGTCGATCACCAGCAGGCCGTCGGCCAGGTCGGCGTTGGCTACGCGCACATGGTCGGCCAGTTCGAAGCGGCGTTCGAACCCGCGATTGGCGATGCCGACATGCAGCATTTCGCTGTCCGCACCGCGTGCTTCGTCCTGCTTGCGACCGGTGATGGTCAGCAGGTTCTGCTGTGCGGTGATATCAATATCCTGCGGGCGGAACCCGGCCAGCGCCAGCGTGATGCGGAATTCATCGTCGCCGCGCTTCTCGATATTGAAAGGGGGGTAGTTGTCGCCGGAATTGCGGACCGAGCTTTCCAGCAGGTCGAACAGGTGGTCGAAACCAACCGTGCTGCGGCGATAGGGTGTAAAATCGATACGTGCCATTGAAACAAATCCTCCATTGAGCGATTCTGTTAGTCACAAGCTGTCCGGATCGACCCGTTATGGCATCGCCGGACGCAACCGATGTAGGGTGGGCAAAGGCCTGTACAAGACCCTTCATCAAGACCCGGATTTTCAAGGAAAGCATCTTGGCCCAACAAGTCGACATCTACACCAAGTTCGGTTGCGGATACTGCTACCGAGCGAAAAGCCTGCTCGAGAAGAAGGGTGTCGAATTCAACGAATATGACATCACGATGGGGGGCGAAAAGCGGGACGAAATGCGCGAACGTGCTCCCAATGCCAGCACGGTGCCGCAGATCTTTATTGGCGATACCCATGTCGGCGGATCGGACGAGCTGCATGCGCTGGAGCGCGAGGGCAGGCTAGACGCGCTACTGGCAGGCTGAGCAGCCTTGGCCACGACCCGCATCGCCGTGTTCCAGATGACCTCGGGCGTAGACCCGCAGGTGAACTGCAACGCGATCATCGCTGCCATGGCCGACGCGCGCGAGGGCGGGGCGGATATGCTGTTCGCGCCCGAAATGGCGCTGCTGCTGGACAGGGACCGCCAGCGCGCTGCCGCCAGTATCGACGATGAAGGCTACCCCGGACTGGTGGACAGGATCGCCGAGGCTGCGAAAGACAACGCGCTCTGGCTGAGTTTCGGCCTGCCTGTGCGGGTGGAGGGCGGAAAACTAGCCAACCGTTCGCTCCTGATCGACGATACCGGCAAGATCGTGTCGCAATACGACAAGCTGCACATGTTCGATGTCGATCTCGACAGTGGTGAAACTTGGCGGGAATCGAACGCCTACCGTCCTGGCGACAGCGTGTCGGTGACACAAACCCCGGTCGGCAGGCTGGGGCTGACCATCTGCTACGATATCCGCTTTCCTGCCCTGTTCGAGACGTTGGGGCGGGCCCTGTGCGATTGTATCGCCATCCCCGCCGCCTTCACCGTGCCCACGGGCACCGCGCACTGGCACACGCTGGTGCGCGCGCGCGCGATCGAAGCCAGCGCTTTCGTGGTGGCGACGGCGCAGGTGGGCGAGCATGCCGACGGGCGAACGACTTACGGCCACTCCCTGGTGGTCGATCCGTGGGGCGAAGTGCTGCTGGATATGGGCGGCGGCGAGGCTGGGCTTGGTTTTGCCGAAATCGACGTGCAGCGGATCGCGCAGGCGCGCGCGCAGGTGCCAAGCCTTGCCAATCGGCGCGCTATTCCCGATCGACCCTCCGCATGATCGTTTTCGACCTCGCTTGCGACAGGGGCCACCGGTTCGAGGCCTGGTTCCGCTCGTCCTCCGCTTTCGACGAGCAGGGCCGGAAGGGCCTGTTGATGTGCCCGAGCTGCGGATCGAACGAGGTTGCCAAGGCGCCGATGGCGCCGGCCGTGCCTGCCAAGGGTAATGCCCGGGTGGACAGGCCTGCCGAACAAGCAGCAAGTCCCGATGCGCCGAGCCAGGGCGGGGCACTGCCTCCGGCCGTGCGGCAGGCGATGGAGAAACTCGCCAAGCTGCAGGCGGATACGATCAAGGACAGCACTTATGTTGGCGACAAGTTCGCCGACGAAAGCCGCGCGATGCATTATGGCGAGAAGGATACCGCGCTGATCCACGGCAAGGCGAATGCGAAGGAAGCCCGCGAACTAATCGAGGAAGGCATCACCATCGCGCCGCTACTGGTGCCTTTCACTCCGCCCGAAGACGCCAATTGAGTTCGGCGAACTGAACGCATTGCGGCATTCGCACATCGTCGATAAACCCCTGCCCGGCGCGCCCGTAGCTCAGTCGGATAGAGCACCAGATTCCTAATCTGGGGGCCACAGGTTCGAATCCTGTCGGGCGCACCAACACCGATTTTGCGGGGTTGGTGGGTCATCACAGGTTCGAACTTCGGATCGGGCGCCGCAGGCGCGCTGATGGGGCGAGCGTGGCGAGGCCCTATCCTGTCGGGCGCACCAAATCAGGGCACCTTCGACGGGACATTCTCGCAGTTTGATCGGATCGCTATAAGCGGAGCCGAAATCGGGGGCTTACATGACGCACATTTTGACACGGGGCCTGTCGTGGCTCGCTTTCCTGCTGGCCATTGGCGCCACCATCGCCGCCTTTACCGGCATGACGCTCGCCCGGGTGGACCGGATCGGTAAGCTGGAAGGCTTCGGCTACCTCTACCAGTCCGCGCCGGTCGCGGCGGCAGCGCTGGTCATCGCAATTATCGCGCTGCTGCTGAACTGGCGTGCGGGCTGGCCGGCCCGGCGCGTGGCGACCATTGGTTTCCTGTTTGCGCTGGGTTTCGTAGGATCGCTGGCAGTCACGGTACTCTCCGCGCGCGATGCCCCGATGATCCACGATGCAACCACCGATCTTGCCGATGTACCGCAGTTCGAAGCGATCACCTTGCCGGAAGACAACCTGCGCGGGCTTGAGAACGAGGCCGAGTGGGTTGCATTGCACGAAGAGGGCTATCCCGACCTGCGCAGCGTCGTGATCGATCGCACGGTCGAGCAGACGATCCTCGATGCCGAGCAGTTGGCGAAGGACCGCGGGTGGACGATCCGCGCGGTTGCACCCGAGGAAGGGCGCCTCGAAGCCACGGCCTATGCCTCGTATATCCGGTTCGAAGACGAAGTGGTGATCCGCGCGCGGCCCGACGGTGCGGACCGGACGCTCGTCGACATGCGTTCAGTCAGCCGCGTGGGCCATGGCGATCTGGGTGTGAATGCGCAGCGGATCCGCGACTTCCTGGAGGATCTGGCGGCGATCAGGTAGCGCCTAGCTCTCAACCGCTTCGCCCGGATCGCGGCCCATCGGCACCCGCTCCTTGAAGGTATGGGTGATGTAAGGGAAGGGAATCTCGATCCCCGCATCGTCCAGCGCGCGCTTGATCGCGCGGATGACCCGGTCCTTGCTTTCCCACATGTCGCGCGGTTTCGATCCGGCCCACCAGCGGACCTTGAAGTCGACCGAGCTGGAATTGAACTCGACCGCGAACACGTCGATCCCCTTGTCGGCGAGCACGGTATCGACGCCTTTCACAGCATTGAGGATCACGTCCGCAGCCTCGTCCAGATCGGTGTCGTAGGAAACACCCGCGATTACTTCGTGGCGGCGTACATTGTCGTCGGTCAGGATTTCGACCGGGTTCTTGAACAGGATCGAGTTGGGGACCAGCGTCACTTCACCCGATAGCTTGCGGACATGCGTTTCGCGCAGGGTGATATGTTCCACCTTGCCGATGATGCCCTCGCACTCGATCACGTCACCGATGCGCATTTTCTCGCGCAGCATGATGAGCACGCCGGCGAGGAAGTTTTCGAATATGTCCTGGAAGGCGAAGCCGATCGCGACTGCGCCGATGCCGAGCCCCGCGATCAGGCTGGCGGGTGTCATGCCCGGCATAACCACGATCAGAGCGATCATGAGCCCGATAATCCAGATCGCGAGCTTCACGACCGTATCGATCAGGTTCTTGAGGCTGGGGCGCAGCGGTGTCTTGCCCGTCAGCACGTCGGCGATCCGCACCGCGAAGCGGGCGGCGATCCAGGTGACCGCCAGGATGAGCAGCGCGATGACGAAATTGGGGAGGGCGCGAATGAGCGCTTCCGCCATATCGACCAGCTGGTCCTGCAATGTACCCAGCGTATTGACGGTCTGGTCGTAGGTCTCGCCGGAAGGCGTGGTCGTCGGTGTGCTCATGGAAATCCCCGTTTTGCGCCACTAACGGCGGGAAAACGGGGACGGTTCCGAACCTCAGGGCAAATCCGCTTCCGCGTCCTGGGCCTTCGCATGTTCTTCGCGCGCGATTTCGTGCAGCCAGGCGGCATGCTGCGGAGCCTTCTTGGTCTCGCTCCATTCGTCGAGCATCGGCATCGCCACGCGCTTCAACTCCGCATATTGCTCGTCCGTGCCGATATCGGCGGCAAGCTCTACGCGGTGGCCGTTGGGATCGAAGAAATAGATCGATTTGAAAATGCCGTGGTGCGTCGGGCCGAGCACATCGATGCCGAGGCCTTCGATATGCGCTTTGGCGGCGAGTAGCGCGTCTTCATCGGCGACCTTGAAGGCAAGATGCTGGACCCAGAGCGGCGTGTTCTCGTCACGGCCCATGTCCTTCTGGTTGGGTAGCTCAAAGAAGGCGAGGATATTGCCGTTACCCGCGTCGAGGAAGACGTGCATGTACGGATCGTACTCGCCCGTGGAGGGGACGTGATCCTCGCTGAAGGCGCTCGTATATTCCATGCCGAGCACTTTTTCGTACCACTCGACCGTCTCTTTCGCGTCCTTGCAGCGATAGGCGGCGTGGTGGACGCCGCCGAGTGAAATGGGGTGGGATTGGTCTGCGGCCATCTAGAACTCCGTTCGTGCTGAGCTTGTCGAAGCGCGACTGGGAATGCGGGACGTTCGCCCTTCGACAGGCTCAGGACGAACGGCTGCTATTGTCTGCTGCTATTCCGCCGGTTCCCTCGCGGGCGCATCGAGCACGCCGCGACGGATCTGGTCGCGCTCCATGCTTTCGAACAGCGCCTTGAAGTTGCCTTCGCCAAAGCCCTCGTCACCCTTGCGCTGGATGAATTCGAAGAACACCGGGCCGACCTGCGCTTCGGCAAAAATCTGCAACAGAAGGCGGGGGCTGCCACCTTCGGTCGTGCCGTCGAGCAGGATGCCGCGCGCTTTCAGTTCGTCCACCGGCTCGCCGTGGTCCGGCAGGCGCTCGGGCAGCATTTCGTAATACGTCTCAGGCGGCGCGGTCATGAAGGGCACGCCGAATTCCTTGAGCTTGTCCCATGCCGCGATCAGGTCGTCGCAGATCAGCGCGATATGCTGGATGCCTTCGCCGTTGAAGTCCTTCAGGTACTCCTCGATCTGGCCCTTTCCGCCGTCGCCTTCTTCATTGAGCGGGATGCGGATCTTGCCGTCGGGCGCGGTCATCGCCTTCGAGGTCAGGCCGGTATATTCGCCCTTGATGTCGAAGAAGCGGATCTCGCGGAAGTTGAACAGCCGCTCGTACCAGTCGGCCCAATAGGCCATGCGCCCGTTATAGACATTGTGCGTGAGGTGATCGATCCGGTCGAACCCGGCGCCTTCGGGGAATTTCTCGACCCCATCCAGATACTCGAAGTCGATGTCGTAGATCGAAAGGCCCTCCTGCCCTTCGTCGGCATAGCGATCGATCAGGTAGATCAGCGCGCCGCCAATGCCCTTGATGGCAGGGATGGAGAGTTCCATCGGGCCGGTCTGCGTGTCGACCGGCTCTGCGCCCGCATCCATCAGCTTCGCCCATGCTTCGGCCGCGTCCTTCACGCGAAAGCCCATGCCGCAGGCACTCGGCCCGTGTTCGCGCGCGAAGTACCACGCCGCGCTCATCGGCTCGTAATTGGTGACAAGGTTGATGTTGCCCTGCCGCCAGAGCTGCACGTCCTTGGAACGGTGCGTGGCGACGTGGGTGAAGCCCATCGACTGGAACACCGGCTCCAGCACGCCCTTTTCGGGTGCGCAGAATTCGACGAACTCGAATCCGTCGAGGCCAGTCGGGTTCTCGAAAAGGTCGGCCATTTCGGCATCCTCCGTATCAGTATGATCTGTCGTGGCGGGCTGCAGCAATGCATTGCGGGGGGAGGCGCGCCCGGATGGCGCCGCGCTAGGTCTGCGAGGCCTGCCTGTCAATCGTGGGAACGGCTGCGGCGGCTCCTCGGTTCCGCATTCCGGCATGGCCGATGGCGAATGCTGCGGACGCTACGATATTGGGGCTTGCCACCCAGACTCCCTTGTGATTCAAGGGGCTCCATGAATATCGGCAAGCAAGCCCTCGTCACGCAGGGCATGGTCAAACAGCATAAGGCCGCCCGTCGGGAGCGTTTGACGCAGGGTCTGGCGCTGGCGGCGCTCTTGCTGATGGGCGGGATGGCGATTGCCGGGCCGAGCGGGATTTTCGCGTGGAGCGATGCGTCGAGTGCACTGTCGCAGCGGGAAGAGCGGATCGCGAAGCTGCAGGCGCAGCGCGACGATCTGAAGCAGCGCGTCGACGCTCTCGATCCCGACAATGCGGACCCGGACATGGTGGTGGAGATGATGCGGCGGAACCTGAACGTCGTCCACCCGGACGAAGTGATCCTGCCCAAGCCCAAGGCCGATACCCAGGACTAGGTCCCGGATGCGCCCGGCATGAGTGCGGGCCATGCATTCGATTTCAGGAACATCGCAACCATTGCAAGCTGGCGGACGTTACGTCATGGGCGTTGGCGCAACTGATCGCCAAGCTGCGAAGGAGTGTCACTTGGCCAAGAAACCCGCCGCGAAGAAACCCGCTGCCAAGGCAAGCAAGACGGTAGACAGCAATGATCCGGATTTCGTCCTGCATTCGCTGCAGGAAGAATTCGAGAAGAAGAAGCTGTTCGACGCGAGCGACGATCAGATGCTGCGTTTCTACGAGCAGATGCTGCTGATCCGCCGGTTCGAGGAACGCGCGGGCCAGCTTTACGGCCTCGGCCTGATCGGCGGGTTCTGCCACCTCTATATCGGGCAGGAAGCGGTCGCCATCGGGCTCCAGTCCGCGCTCGATAACGACAAGGATAGCGTGATTACTGGCTATCGCGATCATGGTCACATGCTCGCCTATGGGATCGATCCCAAGGTCATCATGGCCGAGCTGACCGGGCGCCAGGCGGGTATCTCCAAGGGCAAGGGCGGCTCGATGCACATGTTCAGCACCGAACATAAGTTTTACGGCGGGCACGGCATCGTTGGCGCGCAGGTGCCGCTGGGCGCAGGCCTCGCCTTTGCGCACAAGTACAACGAGGATGGCGGCATGTGCCTCGCCTATTTCGGCGACGGTGCGGCGAACCAGGGCCAAGTGTACGAGGCGTTCAACATGGCTGCGCTGTGGAACCTGCCGATTTGCTTCGTGGTGGAAGACAACCAGTACGCGATGGGCACCGCGACCAAGCGTTCGTCCGCCGAAACGCGGTTCTATCGTCGCGGTACGAGCTTCCGCATTCCGGGCATGGAAGTGAACGGGATGGACGTGCTGGAAGTTCGCCAAGCTGCCGAGGTCGCGTTCAAGCATGTGCGAGAGGGCAACGGCCCGGTGCTGATGGAGTGCAATACCTATCGCTATCGCGGGCATTCCATGTCCGACCCTGCAAAGTACCGCACTCGCGAGGAAGTGCAGGACCAGAAGGACCACCACGACCCGATCGAGCGGATCAAGAAGCAACTGATCGAGAAGGGCAAGAGCGAGGACGAGCTAAAGGACATCGACAAGGGCATCCGCTCGACGGTTTCCGAGGCCGCCGACTTCGCCGAAAACTCGCCCGAGCCGGACGCGAGCGAACTTTATACCGACGTCCTCGTGGAGGAGTATTGATCCATGGCGACCGAACTGAAGATGCCCGCGCTCTCTCCGACGATGGAAGAGGGCACGCTCGCCAAGTGGCTCAAGTCAGAAGGTGACAAAATCGAGATTGGCGACATCATCGCCGAGATCGAGACCGACAAGGCGACGATGGAGTTCGAAGCGGTCGATGAGGGCACGCTGGCGAAGATCATGGTCGAAGAGGGCACCGAAGGCGTCGCGGTCGGCACCGTGATCGGCATGCTCGCGGGTGAAGGCGAGGATGCTGGCGATATCGAAGCGCCTGCGGCCAAAGCCGACGAGAAAGAAGACGTCGAAGGCGAGGGCAAGGATGTCGGGCGCGACGAGTCCGAAGCCGAGATCACCACCGCTCCCGAGAAGCCCGCGCGTGCCGCTGTTAGCGATCCTTCGATCCCCGAGGGTACCAACATGGTCTCGACCAGCGTGCGCGAAGCATTGCGCGATGCCATGGCCGAAGAAATGCGCCGGGACGAGCGCGTGTTCGTGATGGGCGAGGAAGTCGCCGAATACCAAGGCGCCTACAAGGTCACGCAGGGGCTGCTGGATGAGTTCGGCGCCAAGCGCGTGGTCGATACGCCGATCACCGAATATGGCTTTGCCGGCCTCGGCACCGGCGCTGCCATGGGTGGCTTGCGGCCCATCGTCGAGTTCATGACGTTCAACGTCGCGATGCAGGCGATCGACCACATCATCAAGTCCGCCGCGAAGACCACCTACAGGTCGGGCGGGCAGATGCGCTGCCCGATCGTGTTTCGTGGCCCCAACGGCGCGGCCAGCCGCGTCGGCGCGCAGCACAGCCAGAACTACGGCCCGTGGTACGCCAGCGTGCCGGGCCTGATCGTGATCGCACCGTACGATTCAGCCGACGCCAAGGGGCTGATGAAGGCCGCGATCCGCAGCGAAGACCCGGTCGTCTTCCTCGAGAACGAACTGGTTTACGGGCGCAGCTTCGATGTGCCCGAGCTGGACGATTACGTGCTGCCGATCGGCAAGGCGCGGGTCGTGCGCGAGGGCAGCGATGTCACCATCGTCAGCTATTCGATCGCAGTCGGGTTGGCGCTCGAAGCCGCGGAGAAGCTGGCCGAGGACGGGATCGACGCCGAGGTGATCGACCTGCGCACCTTGCGCCCGCTCGACAAGGAAACCGTGCTCGAAAGCCTCAAGAAGACCAATCGCATGGTGGTCGCCGAAGAGGGCTGGGCAACCTGCTCAATCGCCAGCGAGATCGTTTCGATCTGCATGGAGGAAGGCTTCGACCATCTCGATGCGCCCGTCACCCGTGTTGCCAATGCCGACGTGCCGCTGCCCTATGCGGCAAACCTGGAGGCTATGGCGCTGATCGATACCGCAAGCATTGTCGAAGCGGTCAGGAAGGTCTGCTACGTCGAGGACTAGGAGTTAGGGCTAAGGGGCGCCGGTTTAGCGCCGTTTGCCCGGATACTAGTAAGTTACTACGCCTAAGTGTGGCAGTGGTAACCATCTTTCTTAGTCGTATGACAAACCCCGGCGGCGGCATTGTCGTTGTAGGGATTCTCCGGCGTTGGTTCCGGCGTCGTGGTGTCGCAGGTTGGATCGGTTGCGCCGTCATCCGCGACACCCGCACTCAGATTTCTGTCATCGCGGATCGGGAACGCCGCCTCGTGCTTGATGACCCTGTTGGAGATAAACATGTCCCCGAACAGGCCCTGATATTCGTAAAATACCTCGACATACATGACCGCATCGCCCTGTGGCGCGCGGATCTCGCGACCGTCCGGTCCCATCCCGTCGAAGCTGGGATCGAGCAGTTCGCTCTTTCCGCTCGCTCCGTAGTCCGATGAGTAATTCTTCATTCCGGTGCACCGTTGCCAGCGGATATATTGCAGGCTGGTGAGCGAAGTGACAGTTTCCAGGCTGGTGACAATGACCCGACCATTCTGGATGAGGTCGATCGACTCACCCTGCTTTTCCGCGCCGGAAAAGATGGAGTTGAGGTCCGAACGGTAGATCGTCTTGACCGAACTGCTGCTGCCGGTCTGCCCCATGCGCGCCGCGTTATCGGCAATCGTCAGCGATATCTGGCTGACATTCATGCTGGTCACAGCGTACCAAGCAACCTCGGTGCCGAACATCCCGAGCCCCAAGAACAGCGGCAGGCTGAGTGCAAATTCGATCAGCGCGAGACCACTGTTATCGCCGCGCAAACGGCGGGTAAACTTGCGCAGTTTGGGGAATTGCGGAAGCGCTACGGGCATGGTTTCGTCTCCGGTGTCGCCGCATCGCCCTGCTGACCAAAGGGCTGGTTCTTGAGCACGGTGCTCACGCTCATCGAGTTTTCCTGGCTCATTCCGATCAGGCCGTAGAGCGGGAACAAACGGTCGTATGTTACGGTGACGGTGTACATCACGATGTCGCGCGGGCCGCCGAAGCCTGTGGCGCCGACATCGCTATCCCATGTATTGTTGCCGTTCTCGTCTTCGAAGGTTTCGCCGCTATCGCAAACGCCATTGGCCGTGCCGCTTTCATTGATCGTTTCTGCACGTTCGACGTCGGTGAAATCGTAATAGCTCTTGCGCTCGAAATCGACGTCCGCGCTCTTCGCGACCTTTTGCACGATCGTCTCAACCTGATTGTCGATCGTGGTCTCGGAAGCTTCGCCGCTCTCAAGCGTGGAATCACGTGCTGCTTCGTGGATCGCCCCGTTCAGGACCGCGCGCAGATACACCGAATGGCCAAGATCGAACGCCCCCATGAGCAGGATCATGAAGGTCGGCGCGATGATCGCGAATTCGACCAGCGTCGCACCAGCCTGATCGCGGCGAAGCGTATCGATAAGACGGACAAGGCGGCGCATCAGTCGGTCAGCCTCAGATCGGCGATCTGTTCCGCGATGGACTGGAAAGCAGTGTTGAGGCCCGCAGAATTGTTGGCGGTAAAGCTGCTGTTCGGGCTCGCGCAAGTGCTCATGTCGGTGGTGAGCGTGGTGTTGAAGGCAACCACCCACAGCCGGATGCCCTTGGCCTTGATGGCCTTGCACAGCTCTTTGTAACGCGTCGTGTGCCTTGCTGTCTGTGCGGTTTCGATCGCGTTCCCGTCGGTCGAATTGGACATGCCCGTGATCCGGCCGTCATGCCGCTCTAGCCCATAGGCATTGTAATAATTGTTGCCGGCGGACAGCTGCCCGTCGGTCATGAACACGATGTGGCGGCCAACATACTGGTTGTTGGTCGGCGCTTGCAGGACATTGCTGGAGAAGATGCCCTCTTCCGAGCTGACCCGTGCGCCCCAGAGCAAGCCGATATCGTGATAGGTACCGCCATCCGGGGAGAGGTTGGTGGTATAGGCCTGGAAGCTCGACAGGGTCGAATACTCCGTCAGCAGCTTGCTCTGGTAAGGGCAGCTGACCTGCGGCGAGGACCCGCTCGATGTCTGCGTGGTGTTGTAGCTGCGATAATAGCTGATCTCGGGCCAGTAGGGCCGCCACTTGGTGGCATTGTTGGTAGGCGCACTGTCGATATCGAGATCGTACAGCCCGGTGGGACTGAACGTCTTTGATGTGGAATTGAAGCTGATCGAATCCGACGCGACGGTATCGCGCTCCATGATGCAGCCACCCCATTTGTAGGTGTTGTTCGTCACCCCGGTGGGGTCGGTGGTCCACGCGAAGGTCTTGTAGGTCGATGTGGGGTGCGCCACCTGCTTGTATTGCGTTTCCCACGTGGTCGACGCGGGCTTGTTTTCGTCCCAGATGCACCCCTTGTACGAATTGTCGTAGCGACCATAAACGCGGTAACCCGGCCAGCTGCCGTAGTAGTTGCCGCAGTTCCATGTGTAGGCGCTGCTCTGGCTGCGATAGTACTCGACAGTCTGGGCAGGTGTGGTGACCTGCACCCGCTTGCGCGACTGATAATTGACACTGTCTGCGATGTAGTTCTGCGGCAGCAACGCGCCGACATTGACCGTGCCGGTATAGGGCACAAAGGCATAGCGAATGCGTGCGCCGCTATTCGCTGCGGCGGACTTAAGGGTTGAGTAGAAACCGTCCATCGCGGATTTGAGAGCGCTCATCCGCGACGTCGTGGACAGGGTACCGTAACTGCGGCCCTGCTGACTGCCGTAGTAGTAGTAATACGAGTTGCATTCGCTGTCGTTCGCATCGCTCGGGCACGCCATCGAGCCGGTTGTGTCGAGCACGAAGGTAACGTCGGAATTGGCAACATCGAACTTGGCCTCGCACGACACATTCACGTCGAACTCGTCGATCGTGAAAAAGCCCATGATCACTGTCGGCACATCGACCGAGGCTACACCGCGGACATTGCTGGTGCCGCTCGGATTGGTGGGAACGAAGCTGAGGTTCTCGGACCCCAGATAATTGTCGGCGTAGTTGACCTCGAAATAGTCGACTGCGGAGTTGTACGCATCGGTCGTCCAGCCGCCGTCGGCCATTTCCTTGCGACCCGCCAGAACGCCCGCATCGCAAGCCTGCTGCAGACGCGACTGGACCATGTAGGCGCGGCTCATGTCGACCCCGCTCCCGATCATGGCGACCAGCGGAACCATTGCGGCTGCGACGATGGCAAGCGTATTGCCCGCGATATCGTGGCGCAGGCGCATCAGAAATTTCATGTCTGCCCCTCGATCGTCATACCCGTGTCCGAACGTCACCCGTCTTGCGCAGGGCAAGCCACCCCGCATCGCCCGCCCGCTTAGCGCACGGGTGGTTAGACTGCCTTGACCGATCAGGGTTGAAGCGAGGTTAATATCCGCGCATGCGAACGCGCGTGGTAGGCTCAAAGAATCCCCAGATGCAGTTGTTCGAGCCGGACCCGGCGATCAGGCTGGCGTTGGCCTATGCCCGTGCGAGCGACCGCCCGGTATTCGAGGATCTGTTCGCACTCGACCGGAGGTTGGCCGATGCGGTGCGACAGGCGAGTGAGCCGATCATCGCGCAGCTGAAGCTGGCGTGGTGGCGCGATCGGTTCGCACAGTCGCCGACGGAATGGCCCAAGGGCGAGCCATTGCTGGAGCGGCTGGCCCAGTGGCACGATGCACGGGATGCGGATGTCTCGCGGTTTGGCGCGCTGGTTGACGGGTGGGAAGCCTTGCTGGCCGACAGGCCATTTGCCAGCGAGACGATCGCGGCCTTCGCACAAGGCCGCGCGGAAGCGTGGTCGGCGGTGGCACTGGCGCTGGACGAAGCGCCTCACCTCGCAATGCGACCCGCCTTGCTGTCCGCCCATGCGGACCTGGCTCAGTTCGGTTCTTCGGCAGAGGAAGCGCTGGGAATCCGCAATGCTGCACAGGATGCGCTTCGTTCGTCTGCAAATTGGATGCCGCGGGCCTTGCGCCCGTTCGCAGTGCTTGGCGTATTGGGAGAGCGTAGCCTGCGTTCCGAGGGTGCGCAGCTTTCGACCGTCGGCGATTTTTTCGCGGGTGTGCGTGCCGGTATGCTAGGCCGGTAGGAGATTAAGTGGGGAGCGGCATGGATCGGATGATCTTGGGCACGGTGCTGGGGCTGGTATTGGCGGGCATCGGCATATTCTGGTGGCAGGGACGAGCACAGGTCGAAGAGGCTGCGCCGCCGCCCATGCCGGAAGAGGCCGACCCACCGGCGGAACCCGAAATCCCGCAAGCCGATGTCGCCGACATGACAGGGCCGAAGCCGCCCGAAGCGACCGAGCTGACGCGCGAACAGCGCCGCTTCTTTCGCTACGATCGCAACCGAGACCTCAAGATCACGCGCAACGAGATGCTCTCGACGCGGACCAACGCATTCCGCAAGCTCGACAAGGATGGCAACAACCTGCTCACCTTCGAAGAGTGGGCGGTGACCACAGCGACCAAATTCGATGGTGCAGACGCGGACGGCAACCGGGTTCTGAGCCAAGCGGAATTCGCGACCACCGCGCCCAAGCGGCGCGCCAAGCCGCGCTGTAATTGCTAGGCAAGCACGCGCTCACGCGATGCCAGCCAATCTCCCAGATCCGCCTTGGCGCGGCTGGTGTAGGCTTCCTTGCGCTGCTTCTTCTTCACCTCGTGAAGTGGGGGGAAGAGCCCGAAATTGACGTTCATCGGCTGGAAGGTCTCGGCCTCCGCATCGCCGGTAACATGGCTTAGCAACGCACCAAGCGCTGTCGTGGGCGGGGGAGGAGACCAGTCCTCGCCGCGAAACTCTGCCGCCGCCATCAGTCCGGCCATCAGGCCGATGGCCGCGCTCTCGACATAGCCCTCGCATCCGGTGATCTGCCCGGCGAAGCGGATATGCTCGGCTTTCCTCAGTCGCAGCTGCCGGTCGAGCACCAGTGGCGAGTTGATGAAGGTGTTGCGATGCAGCCCGCCCAGCCGTGCGAACTCGGCGTTCTCAAGCCCCGGTATCGTGCGGAACAGCTCTACCTGCGCCCCGTATTTCAGCTTGGTCTGGAAGCCGACCATGTTCCACAGCGTGCCCAGCTTGTTGTCCTGCCGGAGCTGGACGACCGCGTAGGGCCAGCGTCCCTGCGGATGCTCTTCCGACGTGTCGTAGGGATTATCGAGCCCGACGCCCTTCATTGGGCCGTAGCGCAGCGTCTCGATGCCACGCTCGGCCATCACTTCGATCGGCATGCAACCATCGAAATAGGGGGTGTCGGCCTCCCACTCCTTGAACTCGGTCTTTTCGCCATCAACCAGCGCCTGCACGAAGGTCTCGTACTGCTCCTTCGTCATCGGGCAGTTGATGTAGTCACCGTCTTCGTTGCTGGTTTCGGTCCGCTTGTTCCAGCGGGACTGGACCCAGCATTTGCTCATGTCGATGGAGTCGCGGTGGACGATGGGCGCGATGGCATCGAAGAAGGCCAGCCGATCCTCGCCCGTTGCCGCGACGATGCTTTCCGCGAGTGTCTGAGCAGTGAGCGGCCCGGTCGAAACGATGGTGAGCCCGGCTTCGGGCAGGGTGTCCACCCTTTCGCGCACGATCTCGATGTTCGGGTGGTTGGTGAGGGTGCGCTCCACCTCTTCGGAGAACACGTCGCGGTCCACCGCCATTGCGCTGCCCGCCGGCACGCGGGCCTTCTCGCCTGCCGCCATCACGATGGAGTCCAGCCGCCGCATCTCGTCATGCAGCAGGCCCACCGCGTTCTTGTCGCTGTCGTCGGAGCGGAAGGAGTTGGAGCAGACCAGTTCGGCGAGGCCATCGGTCTGGTGCGCAGGCGTTGTCTCTCCACTCCCGCGCATCTCCGACAGGCGCACTTTCACTCCGGCTTGGGCTAGCTGCCATGCGGCTTCGGACCCGGCGAGACCGCCGCCGATGATGTGAACGTCATGTGCCATGCCCGCGCACCTAGGGGTTAGCGCGGTGGTTCGCAATTAGCCGACGACCCGGCCCGCACCCTTTGCGATCTCGGGCATAGCCTTGTCCAGCCGCCGCGCAAGCTCGGGTAGTCGCTTCACCGGCACGCCGGGAAACAGGTGATGTTCGAGGTGGAAGAACATATTGTAGCTGACGAAGTTCACCAGTGCGTTGCGCTGCGTTCGCGCGACCATCGCATGCCCGTCGCCGGCCCTATGCGTGATCCACACCGCGAACAGCGCCGTGAGGCTCTGCGCCACCAGCATCGCGGCGAGGTGGAACCAGAGGAAATCGAGCGCGAAGACTATCGCCAGAAGCGGCAGCAACCAGTTGAGCGCGAGATCGGTCAGCATCCGCCGTCGCCAGAATTTTCCGCCGCGCTTCCATGTTTCCAGATGGCATTCCACCGGGAATTTCGGCCCGTAGGCGAGCACCTGCCAAAGGCTCATGTGCCCGCACTTGCCCTCGATATCCTGCGGCGTATCGAGGTGTTTGTGATGGCGCAGGTGGTTGAACGCGACCGAGTGGTTCGATCCGATCATCACCACGCTGAGCGCATGCATCACATTGTGATGGCCGCGAGCTGTAAAGCCGAGATTGTGATGGATTGCCTCGTGGTTTAACCTCAGCGCGACGAGGAAGAACATAAACGAGCAGCCGAGCGCGAGGGGCCACAGCCCAAGCCACGCGAATAGCCAACTTGCACCGAGCCATGGGAGGGGGAGGGTGCATTCGCGGCAGCCCTCGCAACGACTCATCGGAACAAGATCGCGCCATCGGACACGTGCGAGCAGCTTTGCAGAAATTCGGGCAGTGGCCATCGCGTAACCCCCTCTTTCTTGCTAGGTATTCTATCAGTACCTTGGGCAAGGCCAAGCGCATTGCACCGCACCTGCGTTGCGCTTGTCGCAACACTCCATGTGAGAGGACCACACTATCTCCCGCCGCCGCGCACTTCTCCAACACCGCCCCTGGTTGGCCCTCAGTCTGCTGGCGGGTATCGCCTACCCGTTGCTTAGCGATACAGCGCTGGGCGGCCTGTGGCTGATGGCGATCAAGGCCTCCGCGGTCGGCCTACTTGCAGTGTATGCAGCGCACCGGACCAAGGGGCTGCGGTCGGGCATGTTTGTATTCGCACTGGCGTTGTCGGCGCTGGGTGACGCGCTGATCGAGTTATCGCTCGTCGCTGGTGGTGCGGCCTTTCTCGCCAGCCACCTCGTCGCCATCCTGTTCTATCGCGGTTACTTGCGGCCCGAACCCAGCGTCGCCCGAAAATGGGGCACGATCCTGCTGTTCCTCGCCGTCCCGCTGGGATGTTACATCCTGAGCGGCGACTGGACGATCGCGCTCTACGGCACAGCCCTTGGCGGAATGGCCATGGCGGCATGGCTCAGCCTTTTCCCGCAATGGCGGGTGGGGCTGGGCGCATTGTTGTTCGTCTTTTCCGACTGGCTGATCTTCAGCCGTTTCGGCCCGTACGATCTGGCGCCGCTGCCCGATCTGCTCGTCTGGCCGACCTATTACCTCGGCCAGCTGCTCATCGCGACCGGGGTAGTGCAGACCTTGCGGCGTTTCAGGCGGTAGCCACTAGATATCCGTGGGCGGCGGATCGTCCCGGTCGAGCGTGGTGTGCGGGGTTGTTGTCTGGTCCTCGCGCGCCATGCGTTCGTCCATGATCGCCGCTTCGGCGTCGTTTTCAGGCTCCGCATCCTCATCGATCCGCGCGGCGCCCACGATGTGTTCGCCCTTGGCGACATCGAACACCTTCACGCCCGACGATCCGCGCCCGTAGACCGACCAGCCCTTGTGGTTCTCGAACCCGCCGGGAACGAGATGCCTGAAGTCTATCGGTAGGCGGATCAGCTTGGCCTGATCGGTCACCAGCATCAGCTGCATGCCGTGGCGCACGGGGAAGCTGGCGACCACGGGGCCGTTGCGATCGGCTTTGCTCGGCTCGCCGATATTGGCGATGCCCTGTCCACCGCGCCCGATGGTGCGGTATTCGTAGGCCGAGGAAATCTTGCCGTAGCCATTGGCGGTGAGGGTGAGGATGAACTCCTCATTCTCCTCCATGTCCTGCGCCAGCTCGGCGGGCAGGGTGTGCTCGGCTCCGTTGTTCTTCCACACCGCCGCGCGCAGATAAGCCTCGCGCGTTTCCATGTCGTGGGTCAGCGGGTCGAGCACCGCGAGCGAGACCACCTTCTCGCCCGGTTTCAGTTTCATGCCGCGCACGCCGATACCGGTACGGCTCTTGGTTTCGCGCGCATCGGTGGCGGAGAAGCGGATCGCCTTGCCTGCGTCGGACGCGAGGAAGATTTCCTGCTCCTCGTTCAGCAGGCGCACGCCGATCAGGCGGTCGCCGCTGCCCTCGACGAAGCCCATCGCGTACTTCCCGTTGGAAGGCACGTTGGTAAAGGCATCCATCGAATTGCGGCGGACCATGCCCTGCTCGGTCGCGAAGACGATGTTGAGTTCGCTCCACTCGGTCTCGTCCTGCGGCAGTGGGAGGACGTTGGTGACGCGCTCGTCCTCGCCCAGCGGCAGCAGGTTGACCATTGGGCGGCCCTTGGTCTGCGGCCCGCCTTCGGGCAGTTTCCAGACCTTGAGGCGGTAGACCCGGCCCGCATTGGTGAAGAACAGCACCGGATTGTGGGTGCTGGTGACGAACATCTCGACCACCGCATCCTCGTCCTTGGTGGCCATCGAGCTGCGGCCTTTGCCGCCGCGCGCCTGGGCCCTGAAGGCCTGCAGCGGCGTGCGCTTGATGTAACCGCCATGGGTGACGGTGACGACCATGTCTTCCTGTTCGATCAGGTCTTCGTCTTCGAGACCGTCCCACGCCGGTGCGATTTCGGAGATGCGGGGCGTCGCGTATTGTTCGCGGATCGCTTCCAGCTCTTCGCGCATGACCTGGTAGAGCTTGCGCCGGTCGGCGAGGATCGAGAGGTATTCCTCGATCGCCAGCGCCAGTTCCTTCAGCTCGTCGCCGATTTCGTCGCGGCCCAGCGCGGTCAGGCGATGCAGCCGCAGTTCAAGGATCGCCTTCACCTGCCGTTCGGAGAGGCGATAGGTACCGCCTTCCTGCTCGGAAGACAGATCGATCGCCTCGACCAGTTCGATATACTGAGCGATGTCGCCAATCGGCCATTCCTTGGCGAGCAGCTTCCCGCGCGCTTCGGCAGGGTTCGACGCACCGCGGATCATCGCGACCACCTCGTCGAGGTTGCTCACCGCGACCACGAGGCCGAGCAAGATATGCGCCCGGTCGCGGGCCTTGTTCAGCTCGTACTTGGTGCGACGGGTGATGACCTGTTCGCGGAACTGGATGAAGGCCTGGATGATATCGCGCAGCGACAGGACTTCAGGGCGTCCACCACGGATCGCCAGCATGTTCGCCGGGAAACTCGCCTGCGCAGGGCTGTAGCGCCACAGCTGGTTGAGCACGACCTCGGGCGAGGCGTCTCGCTTCAGGTCCACGACCACGCGCACGCCTTCGCGAGAGGACTCGTCGCGAATGTCGGAGATGCCCTCGATCCGCTTGTCCTTCGCGGCTTCGGCGATCTTTTCGACCAGCATGTTCTTGCCGACCTGGAAGGGGATCGAGGTGAGCACGATGCTCTGCCGGTCGTTCCGCCCGGTCTCGATCTCGTGCCGCGCGCGCATCATGATCGAACCGCGCCCGGTGAGGTAGGCGGATCGAGCACCCGACTGGCCGAGGATCAGCGGTGCCGTGGGGAAATCGGGGCCGGGGATGTACTCGATCAGCTCTTCGGAGGTGATCGCGGGGTTGGCGATGAAGGCAAGGCACCCGTCGATCACTTCGCCCAGATTGTGGGGCGGGATATTGGTCGCCATGCCCACAGCGATGCCGCCAGCGCCGTTCACCAGCAGGTTGGGGAAGCCCGCCGGAAGCACCGTGGGTTCCTGCGTCGAACCGTCGTAGTTGTCGGCGAAATCGACCGTGTCCTTGTCGAGATCGTCGAGAAGGGCATTGGCAACCTTGGCCAGCCGCGCTTCGGTATAGCGCATAGAGGCCGGCGGATCGGGGTCCATGCTGCCGAAATTGCCCTGGCCATCGACCAGGGGAACCCGCATGGACCAGTCCTGCGTCATGCGCGCCAGCGCATCGTAAATCGCGCTGTCGCCGTGCGGGTGGTAGTTACCCATCACGGCACCGACAATGTTCGCAGACTTCTTGTAAGGCTTGTCCGGCGTGTTGCCATTGACCTGCATGGCATAGAGAATCCGGCGGTGAACCGGCTTCAGGCCATCGCGCACATCGGGCAGCGCACGGCTGACAATGACGCTCATCGCATAGTCGAGATAGGAGCGTTTCAGCTCGTCCTCGATATCAACAGGATCAATCCCGT
>NZ_CAXQBM010000056.1:0-21697 GCF_964222115.1 Alteriqipengyuania sp. | reverse complement strand
TTGAGTTCGTCGAGGAATTTCTCGCCCATTGCGGAGTAGGCCAACGCGTCGACGTCGAACATGGCAAGTTCCGCACGCAGCACGGCATCGAGTTCGCCGGCATTCCGCTTCAGCGCGGCGCCTATAGCTGCCGTGCGATCTCCGCCGCCTGCGCCCGAGATCATCTCGCGCTCGTGGCCGAGGAGGTATTTCGCAACGTCCCAGCCGCGATTGATCTCGCCGACATAGCCGGGAATGTCCTCGCCATAGCTCTTGGGCACCTTCACATCGTCGAAGAAGGTTTCGCAGAAAGGGCTGTTGCCGCTGATCAGCTTGATCGGCTTGGTCGAAACACCGCCGCCCGCCATGTCGAACAGCATGAAGGTGATGCCTTGGTACTTGTTGTCCTTGTCCGTGCGGACGAGGCAGAAGATCCAGTCGGCCTCGTCGGCGTAGGAGGTCCAGATCTTCTGGCCGTTGACGATCCAGTGGTCGCCCTTGTCCTCGCCGAAAGTTTGCATGGAAACGAGATCGGACCCGCTGCCTGGCTCCGAATAGCCCTGGCACCAGCGGATTTCACCGCGCGCGATCTCGTTGAGGAAGCGCTTCTTCTGCCCCTCGGTGCCGAAGTGGAGCAGTGCCGGGCCGAGCATCCAGATGCCGAAAGAACTGAGCGGCGGGCGCGCGCCGATGCGTGCCATTTCCTCGCGCAGCACCTTCGCCTCTGCCGGCGAAAGCCCGGCTCCGCCATATTCCTTCGGCCATGCGGGGACGGTGTAGCCCTTGTCGCGGCACGCTTCGAACCAGGCCTTCTGCGCCTCGTTCTTGAATTCGGCATTGCGACCGCCCCAGTACACGTCGCCTTCGTCTTCAACCGGCGCACGCATTTCCGGCGGGCAGGTCGCCTCAAGCCACGCGCGTGTTTCGTCACGGAATTTGTCCAGATCGGCCATTTTCGCTCTCCTCAGGCTCCTCAGCAGGGCGTTCGATCGCCCCTGCCGTCGCACGGATGGCCTCCTCCGTAGGAGCAAGACTCGCCTTTCCGCAAGCGGAAGGTAGGCAGGCCGCAATGCCGTAGCGGCAGGCCGATTGCGCTTGCGCAAGGGCCTGCAGGCCCTAGTGTTTCGGCAATTGTAAACGCGGCCTGTTGCGCTGCGAGGAGAGAATTTCGGCTGATGGCTTTCACCACGGGTCCGCTATCGACACGCATGCGCCTGACCCAGGGGGTTGGTGCCGTGGCCTTCGGAGTGAAGGACAACGGCTTTTCCTTCTTCCTGCTAATTTTCTACAATCAGGTTCTGGGAATGGACGCGGGGCTGGTCGGCCTCGCCCTCGCGCTTGCGCTGGTCGTGGACGCCATATTCGATCCCCTGATCGGCTATTTTTCCGACCGGACCTATACGAAGTGGGGCCGTCGCCTGCCGTGGCTCTATATCGCCCCTTGGCCGCTGGCGATCATGTGGATTCTGCTGTGGTCGCCGCCGGGTGGCGAGGCGCCCAGCTTCTTCGGCCTGCTGGGCATTGCGGTGGGCGTGCGCCTGCTGCTGTCTGCTTGCGAAGTGCCGCAAGTCAGCCTGCTGCCCGAAATTACCGCCGATTACGACGAGCGGACCACCCTGTTCCGCTATCGCTACTTGATGGGCTGGGGCGGCGGCATCCTGATGATGGTGCTGGCGTATATGGTCTTCCTGAGCGGCCCGGACGGAATGCTCGAAGCGGACGGATATTTCGCCTTCGGCATTACGGGCGCCCTCATCATGGCATTCTCCGTGGTCGGTTCGGCGCTTGGCCTGCACAAGCTCGTCGCCCATCCTCCCGCCCAGCGCCCGCCGCCCTTCCGATGGCGAGATGCCTTCGCCGAAATCAGGGATGCGTTTAGCGAGAAGGCATTCCTGATTTTCGCCGCCGGGGCGCTCGCCGCCTATATCAGCCAGGGGACGACCTTTTCGATCTCGAACTACCTCAACGTATTCGTATGGCAGCTCGATCAGGTCACCTTCCCCGGCGCGCCGGAACTGCTGACGGGCCTGACCGCCTATCCGGTCGTGCTGTTCCTCAGCGCCTTGCTCATGTTCGTTGTCGTAAGCCCGCTGCACCGCCGGTTCGGCAAGCCTTATACGGCGGCGGGCGGCGCGTTGGCGGCCTTCGTGCTCGGCTTCATCCCCTATTTCCTGTTCCTGCTCGGCGCATGGCCGCAGGCAGGTACGCTCGCTTCGACCGGGCTGTTCTACCTGTTTCTGGTCTTCGCCAATGCGTCGGGCATCGTGTCGATGATCTCTGCATCCTCGATGGTCGCGGAAATCATCGAACTTTTCGAGGAACGGACCGGAGAACGCGCCGAAGGCAAATTCTACGCGGGCAACTGGCTGGTGCAGAAATGCGCGACCGGTGCAGGCATTTTTATCTCCGGCCAGATCATCGCGCTGGCCCAGATGCCTTCCGATGCGCGGCCGGGCGAGGTCGGAATGGACGTGCTGTCGCCCATGATCCTGCTCTATGCCGGTGTCTCGCTAATCCTGGCTCTTATTGCCGCGTTCTGGCTGGCCCGCTTTCCGATTACGCGCGAAAGCCACGAAGCGCGGCTGGCCGTGCTGAACGATGCGGCACGCACGGACCCGGAGGCCGAGTCATTGCGGCCCTGATGGCCCCCTCCTGAAGATTTGCAGGGTTGGCGCATGGGTGCGGCTCTGCCACGAACAGTTTCGATAACAGACCGAACCAGAAAGAAGAGAAAGAGACCCCACGATGGATTTCCAACCGACCGAACGGCAGAGCCACTGGCGCGATCGCGTGCGCGAATTCGTGGAAAAGGAAGTGCGGCCCGCCGTGCCGACCTACCGTCAACAGGATGCCGAGGGTGAGCGGTGGAAGGTCCTCCCCATTATTGAGGAGCTGAAGGAAAAGGCCAAGGCCAAGGGCCTGTGGAACATGTTCATGCCCCCGCGCAACGACAGCCACCACCATGTGGACGAGAGCTTCGAATTCGAAGGCCCCGGCCTCACCAACCTCGAATACGCAATGGTCGCAGAGGAACTGGGCCGGGTCGGCTTCGCCAGCGAGACGATGAACTGCTCCGCCCCCGACACGGGCAACATGGAGGTGCTCCACCGCTACGGCACGCGTGAGCAGAAGGACCAGTGGCTCGCCCCGCTGATGGCCGGCGAGATCCGCAGCGCCTTCCTGATGACCGAACCGCAGGTCGCCAGCTCGGACGCGACCAATATCGAAACCTCGATCATCCGCGAGGGTGACGAATACGTCATCAATGGCCGCAAGTGGTGGTCGAGCGGTGCGGGCGATCCGCGCTGCAAGGTGGCCATCGTGATGGGCAAGAGCGACACGTCGGCTCAGCGCCATGCTCAGCAGAGCATGATCCTGATGCCGCTCGATGCGGAAGGCGTGACGATCGAGCGTTACCTGCCCGTGTTCGGCTACGACGATGCGCCGCACGGCCATATGGAAATCAGCCTGAAGAACGTTCGCGTCCCCGCTTCGGCCATGCTGCTGGGCGAAGGGCGCGGGTTCGAGATTGCGCAGGGCCGCCTCGGGCCGGGCCGCATCCACCACTGCATGCGCACCATCGGCGTGGCGGAAGAAGCGCTGGAGAAGATGTGCAAGCGCCTCCAGAGCCGCGAAGCCTTCGGCAAGCCGGTTTACAAGCATTCGATCTGGGAGCAACGCGTTGCGCAGGCCCGCATCGATATCGAGATGACGCGCCTGCTGTGCCTCAAGGCTGCCGACATGATGGACAAGGTGGGCAACAAGGCCGCCAAGCAGGAGATCGCGATGATCAAGGTCGCCGCGCCCAACATGGCGCTGCGGATCATCGACGATGCGATCCAGGCGCATGGCGGTGGCGGCGTGTCCGACGATTACGGCCTCGCCAGCGCCTATGCGCACCAGCGCACCTTGCGTCTGGCGGACGGGCCGGACGAGGTTCACGCACGCTCCATCGCGCGCATGGAATTCGCCCGCCACGTGCCGAGCGAAGACGAGATGGTCGCCAGCCTGAAGGGATCGAACGCCATGTCCGCCAGTGCGGGCAGCGCCGGTTCGATGAGCAGCGGCGATATGGGCGCGACGCGCTGATGGCGATTGACTACGAGAAGGAGATGGTCGGCACGGTCGATGTACCCGAGGCCGACCGTCTGGACGAGGCCGCGCTGACCGCATGGTTCGATGCCAATGTGGAGGATTTCGAGGGGCCGATCACCCTCTCGAAATTCAAGGGCGGCCAGTCCAACCCGACATACAAGGTCGAAAGCGGCAACCGCAATTACGTGCTGCGGCGCCAGCCCTTCGGCAAGCTGCTGCCGAGCGCCCACGCGGTCGACCGCGAATATACGGTGATGAGCGCGCTCGGGCCGACCGGCTTCCCCGTGCCGCGCACCTTCGGCCTGTGCGAAGACGCCGACGTGATCGGGTCGAAGTTCTTCGTGATGGAGCTGATCCAGGGCCGCAATCTGTGGAACGGCGCCCTGCCCGATTCCTCACCCGACGCGCGCCGCGAAATTTACCACGCGATGATCGACACGCTGGCGGACCTGCACACGACCGATCCGGCGAAGATCGGGCTTGGCGAATATGGGAAGCCGCAGGATTATTGCGCGCGCCAGATCGCCCGGTGGACCAAGCAGTACAAGCTTTCCGAGACCGAAGAGATTGCGGAAATGGACGCGCTGATTGCGTGGCTGCCCGAAACCGTGCCGGACCAGCATGCGAGCGGCATCGTCCATGGCGACTACCGGCTCGACAACATGATCTTCCACGCCAGCGAGAACCGCGTGGCCGCGGTGCTCGACTGGGAGCTGTCGACGCTGGGCGATCCGATCGCCGACTTCAGCTATTTCGTGCTCAACTGGCATAACCCGGCAGACGGACGCGCGGGGCTCGGCGGACTCGACCTCGAAGCGCTCGGCATACCTTCAGCCGAGGAAGCGACCGAGCGCTATGTCGCGCGCACAGGCTACCCCGTGCCGGACATGGACTGGTACTTCGCGTTCAACCTGTTCAAGTTCGCCGGGATCATCCAGGGCATCAAGAAGCGCGTGATCGACGGCACGGCATCATCGGCGCACGCCAAGCAGATGAGCGAACGGGTACGCCCGCTGGTCGCTGCGGCATACGGCTTCGCCAAGCGCGCCGGGATGGACTGAAGCAAGCGCGAAAGTCCGTCACTTCGCTCAGCGCGCCTTTGCGTGACCGGATTGGGTAGCCGTCCCCGGGATTGCTCGAAGGACGGCCAATTCTACGCCTGATCGATTGGCGGGGCCGCTAGAAGCCCCGGCTCCACCGGAGCAGGACACCGCGATCGTCGGGCGCATTTGCGACATGGCCCGGCTCGCTGCGGTAGAACACGCTTGCGGCGAGCATGCTGTCCAGCGCACGGCCTCGCCAAGCAAGTTCGCCCATCATTTCATGCCCGTCAGGTGCCAAGGATACGCGCCGCAAAGCGAATTCCGCACTCTCCGTGCCATAGTCATAGCTCACCGGAAGGTCGAAATTCAGACCGCCCGAAGTCACCCGCAGCGGTGACGAGAGCCGGAAGCCCAGCCGGTCGGCATCCTGCAACACGCCGCGCTTGCCGACATCCATCGAATAGCCCACGCTACGGAAGCGGGAGCCTTCTGCGATCAGGCCGCCGGACAACGCGCGGGTCATCCCCATGCGCCCTTCCGCGCCCACCCGCCAGCCATCGCCCAGATCGAGCGCGGCGGTTCCATCGACGAAGACGCTCTGCGCGCCACGCCCGCCGAAGCTTTCGTGCAGGTACGCGCCCAGCACGGTACGCTCTTCATTCAGCATTTCACTGCCGAGCGTGAGCGAAAGCGCCCCAAAACGGCGGTCGGCCACGATACCGAAGCGGGTGAAGGCAAAGCTCTCTCGCTGATCGCCGATCATATCCCGCGCCGATCGCATGGCACCGGACATGACTTCCCCCCGGCTGGCCAGCATAGTCACGCCGAACGGCCCGACATCGCGCCGCAAGGCTGCGCTTTCGCCATTGCGATGCGTAAAGCCGAGCTCGCCCGCCGCAGAGCGCGTAAGCATGAAGGCAGGCCGCTCGCGCCCCTGTAGTTGCACTGCAAGCCCGTCAGCCGATTCCGCGAAGCCGATCCCGATCTGTGTATCGGGCGAAATCTTCAGCGCGACCCTCGCTGCCAGTACTTGCGCGGCATCGCTTTCCGCACGCGACAGCTGCAACGGGGTCAGCGGAGAATCGCCCGTCATCTGGCCGCGCTGGTCCAGCGTGAAAGCCACCGCCATATTCGGGCTGCCCAGCGATACGTTACGCAGGCCCGTCCGCGCGCTGTTGGTCAGAAGCAGTTCGTCGGTGGCCATACGCGTGCGAGAGGCCATTTCGTACGAATAAGCGCGATCATATTTGTCGAGTACGATCCCCTGAAGGGAAGCGCCGCTGAACGCATCGCCCATCGGGGCCGATGCGATCGCAACGTCGTCTGCCAGTGCAAGCGCGCCCTGAGTGCCCGGCATGCGCGTGGTACCTTGCGGCTGGAAAGCATCCGCCAGATCCATGATGCCGCGACCGTAAGTCGTGTCGGTGCCGACCATGCCGGCATCGCGTGCCGTGTCGAGCAGGATCTCCACAATCTCCTGCCCCGTCAGGTTGGGAAAGGCCTGTGCCAGCAGGGCGACCGCCCCGGCGACCTGCGGCGCGGCAAAGCTCGTGCCCGAAAAGAGGGTGACGAAGCTTTGGCCTCCCTGCTGGGTGACCTTGATCTGTCCGTCCTCATAGACGCAGCAGATCCCCTGACCGCGTGCCATCAGGTAGCTGTCGGCGGAATTCCCGGCCCGGTTGCTGAAGCTGGAAGCATCCCCGTTCTGATCGACCGAGCCAACAATGATCACCGCGCCATTGCCTTGCGACAGGGCCGAGATGGCGAAAGGATCGGGATTATCGGGATCGATACCCGGATCGGTGCTGTCGCCGTCGTTCCCTGCGGCTACCACCACGACAATACCTGCCTGTGTCGCTTGCTGGATCGCGTCGAGCACACGCTGGCTGGGCGCCCCGCCGCCAAGGCTGAGATTGATGACCGTGGCATTGGCGCGCAACGCCTCTTCAATTCCGCGCGCGATGGCGTTGTCGCTGAACTGGCATCCGTCGAGCGAGGTGGCGCCCGTGCACGTCCCGTTTTCATCGGCACGATAGACCAGCAGGCTGGCCCCGTAGGCGATCCCTACCGCACCTTCATTGTCGAGCGCACCGGCCGCGACCAGGGCAACATTGGTCCCGTGATCGTCCACCGCATCGATTCCGCGCTGGCTGGAAACATCGCGGGATTCAGGAAGGATGCGGCCGGCAAATTCGGGGCTGTCGATATCGATGCCGGTGTCGACGATGGCAATGGAAGCGCCCTGTCCGGTAATCCCCTGCGTCCATGCGGTAATCGCATTGTGGTATTCCGGCCCGTCGGACCGGTTCACTTCGGCCGTATTGAAGTTGGCCGCAGGGGTCGGCGTTGGCGTAGGAGCCGGTGTGGGCGTGGGCGTAGGGGTCGGCGCAGGCGCTGGCGAGGGTGCCGGTGCAGGCGTCGGTAGACGCGACACGTTGCCGCCGCCTCCGCCACATGCACTCAGCAAGGCGAGCGCGCCAAGTGCAACTCCAGCCTTCCAATTATAGAGCAAGCGACTGTGCATAATAGAAAACCCCTGTTCAATCCCGTATCCGTTAACAGAGGATCGACACTAGGCCTACAGGGTAAACGGGCACTGAACCTCGCGCACATGCCATATCGCCCAGTGGATCGGGAACGGTAAGCTACCCGTGCCGCTTGTGAAGGCCATGGAGCGCCGCTAGCTGCCCGGTACGAAGACTGGCAAACCGATCGGGCAAGGAGACGAATGGCATGAGCGACGAGCAGCGGACAATCATCGAGCAGGCGTGGGATAACCGCGATAGGCTCGACACCGGTGACGGCGATCTTCGCGATGCGGTCGAAAGCGCGATCACGAGCCTCGATAACGGGAGCGCGCGCGTTGCCGAACCGGATGGCAATGGTGGCTGGACGGTCCATCAGTGGCTGAAGAAAGCAGTCCTGCTGTCGTTCCGCCTGTCGGACAACAAAGTGATGGACGGCGCGGTTGGCACCCCCGCCTTCGACAAGGTGCCCAGCAAGTTTGCCGGATGGGGCGAGGCACGTTTCAAGGAAGCGGGCTTCCGCGTCGTGCCCGGCGCGATCGCGCGCCGTGGCAGCTTCATCGGCAAGAACTGCGTGCTGATGCCCAGCTTCACCAATATCGGCGCCTATGTCGGCGAAGGCACGATGCTCGACACTTGGGCCAGCGTCGGCAGCTGCGCCCAGATCGGTGCGAATTGCCATATCTCGGCAGGCACCGGCATCGGCGGTGTGCTGGAACCCCTGCAGGCCAACCCGACCATTATCGGCGACAATTGCTTCATCGGCGCGCGATCCGAAATCGTCGAAGGTGTGATCGTGGGCGAAGGCTGTGTCGTGGCGATGGGCGTGTTCATCACGCAATCGACCAAGATCGTAGTGCGCGATAGCGGAGAGGTCCTGCGCGGCCACCTGCCGCCTTATTCGGTGGTGGTCCCCGGCACCCTGCCGGGCAAGGATGGCGGCCCGTCGCTGGCCTGCGCGGTGATCGTCAAGACGGTCGATGCGCAAACCCGCGAGAAGACCGGGATCAACGAATTGCTGCGCGATTGAGCCAATTCACGCGGAACTGCGCGCGGGGCAGGCCGTTTTACCCGGAGCAACTGACGGCAGAGGCAGGATCATGACCAAGAACAATAACGAAATTCACATCGACGAAGAACAGGTTAGCGGCGGCAGCAAGGAAGGTGTCGTGCGCTGGATCCTGGGTATCGGACTGGTCCTCGCGATCGTCGCGCTGTCGGCAATCTGGATCTTTCCCGCTCTCATGCAGGGCGAAGCTGAAGAAGATATCTCCAGCCGATCGGGCGAGCCTGCCGCGACGATGGAAATGGAAGGCGACGATACCGATGGTATCGTGATGGACGAACCTGCCGAATAGGATTTACGGCAGGAGTACGACTTCCATGAGCAATTCCAACAGCTTCCAGAGCGATCAGTATGTCCAGTGGTCGTGGGGCAATGGCACCGCGAAGGGGCAGATCAAGGAGCGGTTCGAGCGCGAAGTGACCCGTACCCTCAAGGGCAGCGAGGTGACCAAGAACGGTAGCGAGGACAATCCGGCCTACCTCATCAGGCAGGAAGACGGAGACGAAGTGCTCAAGCTCGGCTCCGAGATAGAGGCAAGCAGCTAGACGAAAAGGGACGAGGCGATGCCAGCGAAATCCAAGGCCCAGCAGCGCGCTGCAGGAGCGGCGCTTTCCGCCAAACGCGGCGAGACCAAAGTCTCCGAACTTCAGGGCGCCTCGAAAGACATGTACGACAGCATGTCCGAAGATGAGCTGGAGGATTACGCCTCTACCGACCTCGATGGGCTGCCCGAGCACGTTGACGACTGAGGGCTACTCCTCGTCGTCACGGGCGGTGGAGAATTCGTAAGGCTGCACGTCCACCATCGCAGCACTCGCAGCCTCGACCCCGCGCATGACCCGCATCATGTTGCGAAAACTGATCTTCTCGAGCTCCGACTGGGTGTAGGCGCGTCGCGCCAGCTCGGTGAACAGCGCGGGATAGTCGGACACATCCTCCAGACCATCCGGCGTCACCGGAATTCCATCGAAGTCCCCGCCAATTCCGACCGCATCGATCCCGGCAATCGCGCGCACATGGTCGATATGGTCCGCCATGTCCGACAGATCGGCATTGGGGTAGGGATTGGCCTCGTCCCACGCGTTCATCCCCACCTCGATCGCTTCGGGCTGGCCTTGCCAGAGCGCTTCGAGCCGCGCCTTCTCGGCGTCGCGATTGGCATTCCAGACCCGCGATTCCTCGCTAAGGAAGCCCGGGACTGCAGTGACCATCACGATCCCGCCATTGTCGGGCAGACGGCGCAGCACGCTGTCGGGCACATTACGGGCATGGCTATTGATGGCGCGAGCGGAAGAATGGCTGAAGATCACCGGGGCGCTGGTCACGTCCAGCGCGTCCATCATCGTCTTTTCGGACACGTGGCTGAGATCGACCACCATCCCGATCCGGTTCATTTCGCGCACCAGCACCTTGCCGAAGGCGGTCAGGCCATCGTGCATCGGATCGTCGGTTGCGCTGTCGGCCCAGGGCGTGTTGCGACTGTGGGTAAGCGTCATGTAGCGCGCGCCAAGTTCGTAGGTCTGACGCAGCACTGCCAGACTGGAGCCGATCGAATGGCCCCCCTCCATACCCAGCAAGGAAGCCACCTTGCCCTGCGCAATGGCGGCATCGACATCGTCCGCGCTCAGGGCAAGCATCAAGTCATCGGGGTAACGCTCAATCACGCGCTTGGTCACATCGATCTGCTCGATCACGGCGCGCACCGATTCCGGTTCGCTCTGGTTCACCGGCACGTAGACCGACCACCATTGTGCGCCGACCTTGCCCAGCCTCAGCCTCTCGATATCCGTATGCATCGCACGGCGTTCGGGATGAAAGGCATCCGCTTCGCTGGTGTCCCTGAAATTGAACCGTTCGAGCAGGTTCCTGAAACGCACCTGCACCTGGTACGGCATGTCGTTGTGGCCATCCCAGACCGGCGCTGCATCCAGCGCGGCGGCAGCCACCTCTTCGGGCGACCTGTCTTGCGCGGCAAGCGACGCATGACCAAGGCCGACAGACACGATCGCAATTGCAACCCAGCGCTTCATGAAGTGACTCCCCACTATTACAGGCACTAGGAATAGCTGGAGAGCCGCAAAAGGAAAGGACAGCGCCATCACCGATCCACGCACATTGATCGACGCGCATGGGCTGCAACCGCACCCCGAAGGCGGGTGGTATCGCGAGACCTGGCGCGGGCCGGACCAAGAAGGCCGCGCCACGGCTACCATGATCCACTTCCTGCTCGAAGCCGAGCAGAGTTCTCACTGGCACCGGGTCGATGCCGACGAGCTCTGGCTGTGGCATGCGGGCGATCCGCTGGCGCTGAGGATTGCGGAAACTGAGGATGCCGCTGTCGAGACGCTGGTGCTGGGCGATACCGAGGGCAGCACGACCTTGTGGCAGGGCGTGGTCCCAGAGGGCCACTGGCAGGCGGCGCGGCCCCTGCCCGGTACTGCCGGATATGTTTTCGTCTCCTGCATCGTCGCACCCGGATTCGAATTCGACGGCTTCGAGCTGGCACCTCCCGACTGGGCTCCGCGCAGGGCATAGAATTGGCGCGCACACTGACCCGCTGGTTTCTCGCGCTCGCGTATCTCGCGGCCGGGATTCTTCACGTACTGATCCCGGCACCCTTTGTGGGGATCATGCCGCACCCCGTACCCTTCCCCGAATGGGTCGTCTTCTGGACCGGGATCGCCGAAATCCTCGGCGCCATCGGCCTAGCGCAGGGTCGGTCAGCTCGCCTCAGGCGCGCGGCGGGGATCGGCCTTGCGCTCTATGCGCTGTGCGTGTGGCCTGCGAATATCCAGCACATGATCAACGATCTGGGCGGAAACGGCGGGCTCGGTCTCGGCTACCACGTACCGCGTATGATCGCGCAGCCGGTGATCATCTGGGCCGCGTTATGGGCGGCACAAGTCACCGACTGGCCCTTCGCTCAGGCGTCTTCATCCGGATCGACGAAATCGTCTTCGTCCGAGCCGCTATAGCTGGCCGACAGAACGCTGGCGGCGATTACGTGGCCTTCCATTGCCGCGAAAAGCTCCGCCTTGCCGGCACCCGGCATCAGCGCGACAGGCAGATCGAGCGCGAAGAGCTGGAACACGAACCAGTGCGCGTCGCCATCCGCATCGACCTTCGGCAGCAGCCAGTCGGAATTGCCCTGGTCGTTCTTACCGGTGCGAGGCGGTACCTCGCCTTCCAGCAGCTTGCCGTGCTGGGCAGTCAGTCCCCACACCAGCCAGTGGCAGGTCGGCTCGGGCATGCTCGCATCCTCGACGATCAGGACCATCTCTTCCGCATTCTTGGGCGGCGCGGTCCATTCCATCGGCGGAGCCACGGCATCCTCTTCGTCCGCCGTAAAACACGGGTCGAGCTCTTCCCCCTGCCCGAACGCCGGGCTTGTCAGGGCGAAGCCGCTGCGACCGATCGTTTCGCGTGTGGCAAAACGTGCAACGGCGAGGCCTGAATTTGCAGGGCAGGAAGCAGGGAGTACGGCGGACAGCCAGTCGGACATGATGGATCGAATCTCCTTAACCTGTTGGCCCTGCTAGGCGTTTGCCTGCGGCGATGCAAAGGCATGGCAGAGACTATGCGTCTGGTCCGCAACACCCACCGGATTTCAATGAATTAGCGATGGACATTCGGTTCGTTAACTGAATATTGTCCGACTCAAGGATTCTCAAAGAGGGGTATTTCAATGTCAGTCGGTCGCATTTCACTCGGTCTTGCTCTCGCAGGTGCGCTTGCCGCTTGTGGTGGCGGTGGTGGAAGCGGAGGCAATACCGGCGGTGGCAATACGCCGACCCCGACCGGCGGCACCCCGACACCTTCCATTTGTTCGCTGGCGGACCGCCAGGCATGGGTACTCCAGCAGTTGGAGCGGGATTATCTCTTCCCCAACCTGCTCGATACCAGTGTCGATCCCGCTAATTACACGACCGTCCAGGCCTATATCGATGCGCTGGTAGCGCCCGCGCGCGCGCTGGGTCGCGATCGTTACTTCACCTATATTACCTCGATCCAGGAGGAACAGGACCTGATCAATTCGGGGTCGAGCGCCGGGTTCGGCTTCCGCCTGGCTTACGATTCGGTCAACAGCCGCGTCTTCATCCTCGAAGCCTTCGAGGCAGGCCCCGCCTTTGCGCAGGGGATCGATCGCGGGACCGAGATCATTGCGGTCGATGGCACATCGACTGCCGATCTGTTCGCTTCGGGCGGAGCAGCGGCGTTCAGTGAAGCGCTTGGCCCGACCGAGGCTGGCGTTACCCGCACGCTCATCATCCGCCAGCCCGATACGACGCAAAGCAGCGTCACCGTGACCAAGGCGGAATACGTGCTCGACCCGGTATCGGATCGTTACGGCGCTGTCGTCATCAACAATGGCGGCACCGATGTCGGCTATATCAACCTGCGGACCTTCATCGTTGCAGATGCAGGCCCGCAGCTGCGTACCGCGATCGACGGTTTCCGCCAGCAGGGCATCACGCAAGTGATCCTGGACTTCCGCTATAATGGCGGCGGGCTGGTCTCCGTGGCCGAACTGCTCGGCGATCTGCTCGGCGCGGACAAGGTGGGCCAGGAATACAGCCGAACCGAGTTCAATTCGATCCTTGGCCCGGCCAACAACTCTTCCAAGGATTTCGCCGCCCAGCCGGAAGCCATCGCCGCAACCAAGATCGCGGTAATCGGCACAGGCTCCACCGCCTCGGCCAGCGAACTCACCGCCAATGCCTTTATCCCGTACCTCGGCACCAACCTGGCGCTGGTGGGAAGCGATACTTACGGCAAGCCTGTCGGCCAGATCGCACGCGACCGGTCTGCTTGCGACGATCGCCTGCGCGTCATGGCGTTCCGCACGGTCAACGCAGATGGCGGCGGCGACTATTACAATGGCCTTGCGGACGTGATGCCGCGGACCTGTGCCGCAACCGATGATTTCCTCGATCAATTCGGCACGACCGGAGAGGCTTCGACCGCAGCGGCGCTGACCTTCCTTGGCGGCGGTGCCTGCACCGCGATCAGCGCGGCTGGAACGCAGCAGCCGCTGTCGCGCCAGCGCACCCAGCCGATGCGTCCGGGTGCCCCGACGGCTGCACAGTACCAGATCCCCGGGCTCTACTAAGACCGGGCAATCCTCTTCGAGACAACGGACCGCCAAGGCTCAGCTTTGGCGGTCTTTTTGTTTGCAGTTCCGGGAGGTCAGGCCTCGCCGTGGGGGACAGAGGCAAGCGATAGCGCGGTCTCGACTACACGCCGCGAACAGGCAGGCTTCGCAATCAGCTTGGCATTGAGCTCGGCAAGCGTGCCTCCCTGCCGATTGAGATCGCCCGAGTGCAGCAGGTAGGGGATCGCCCGCTTCTCCAGCTCGCGCGCGACGGGCATGCAGGTTTCCCCATCGCGCAATGTCACGTCGAGCACTGCGCAGGTTACGCCCCCTTGCGCCTCGATATGCTCCATCGCTTCGCGCACATTGGTCGCCGTCAAGGGATGGCAATCCTGGTCTTCTGCAGCGAATTCGAGATCCATCAGGATCAACGGTTCGTCGTCCAGCAGCAGAATTCGGCAGGCTCCGCTCACGCCCGGTCCCCCTCGATCGGAACCGTGAGGACGGCGTGCAGTCCTTCCGGTCTCCAGTTTCGCTCGATCGTGCCACGAGCCGCCTTGACCATGCGGTCCATAATCGTCGCCCCGGTACCCGTCTGTGCAGGTGGGCCATCGAGCCTGCGCCCGCCGCTCTCGGTCCACGTCAGCACAACATTGCCTCCCTGCCTTTGCCAGTCGAGCTTCACCTGCCCGTCCGCACCATCGGCCCATGCGCCATAGCGCGTGGCATTGGCCGCAAGCTCGTGCAGCACAAGCCCGATTAACGACATGGCCGAAAACGGCACTTGCGCGCCGTTGCCTAGAAACTCCACTCGTTCACCGACATCATAGGGTTCGAGAATGGCCTTCACCGCCGGCCCGAGATCGATCACGCCGACGGATGCTTCGTCCAGAGTGGTCTCGTACGCGCGGCCCAGCGCATGGATACGGCTGTTGATCTCGGCCGCCTCGCTTTCGATCCCGCGCACCCGCCCCATCACGTTGACGATGCCCGAGATGACGGAGAACATGTTCTTCATCCGGTGCGACAATTCGCGCGCCATCTCGCGCGCATGCCGCTCTTCGGCGCGGGCTGCGCGCACATCGGACACATCCCACTGGCTGCCGAAAAAGTAGAGCAGATCGCCCTTCGTATCGTATATCGGCCCAAGGTGCAGCGCATTCCAGAAAGGTGTGCCGTCCTTGCGGTAATTGAGCAGTTCAATCACCAGCACGTCTTCATTGGCAATCGCCTCGCGCACACGAGCCACCGCATTGCGATCGGTCCTGGGGCCCTGAAGGAAGCGGCAATTGCGGCCGAGGATCTCGTCCTCGTCATACCCGGTCAGCCGCCGGAAGGCGCGATTGGCAAATACGATCGGCTGGTCGGGCTGGTTCGGATCGCTCAGGCACACCGCCATGCGCGTCTGCGCCATCGCTTGTTCGAACAGGACGCCAGAGGTATCGGAAAAGCGATCCTCCTGCCCCACATCCTTCATGTCACGCCGCGGGCGTGCCTGCGGATCGTTCAGGGATGCCTGGCTGTTACCCTCGGGTCGGTCGGCCATCGAAATCCAGTGTAAGTGAGCCCCACCCGCAGCGCGGGATTAACATTGAAGGGTTGAACGACCATGTTTGCCAGACGTTCCAAGGCATGCGAACTGTCCGTTCGATATTGGAACAGCCGGGCACGCGATTGCCCCTGCTCACGACGCGGAAGGATGATCAATGGCCGAACGCACCTACACCAGCTTCGCGGACTTCTGGCCCTTCTACCTGCGCGAGCACAGCCGCCCCGCCACCCGCCGGCTGCATTACATCGGCACCGGCCTGGTCATCGCGCTTGCCATCGCGGCGCTGCTGACCCGCAACTGGTGGCTGCTGATCGCGCTACCGGTGGCGGGCTACTTCTTTGCCTGGGTCGCGCACTTCACGGTCGAGAAGAACCGCCCGGCAACCTTCACCTACCCGCTGTGGAGCCTGGCCGCAGACTTCCGCATGTTCTTCCTCTGGATCGGCGGCCGCCTGAAGCCCGAACTTGAGCGGGCAGGCGTCACCGACACCCAGACCTAGGGTGTTAGAGGCCCGTCGAAGGGCTGCGCATCGGTCCATGCACAGCCGTTCCGCGTCTCTTCACCGATCTTCAGCGTGACGGTGAAGGGATAGGTCCGGTCGCTCATCCCGTCGGAGCAGTCGCCCGGCGTCACCGTCATGTCGAACGAGGCGCTATCAAGACTGCCCGAGAAGCCGAGCCCGCCCTGCCCCGTGAACCGTTTGACCGGGAAGGTCTCTCCCTCCGGGTTTTCCGGCGTATCGTAAGTCAGCCTGTCGTATTTCACCGTCCCGCCCCAGAAGGGTTCGGTGCCGAGGAAACGGATCGTCTCGCCTTCCGCGATTCCTGTAAAGCCATCGGGCGAGGTTCCGGGCGCGCCCGAGGTGTTCTCCGTCTGGCAGGCGGCGAGCAGCAGGGGCGTGGCGAGCAGAAGCAGGCGCATGGGATGTCCTTTCCGGCGGTGCGATGGGCTTGGCATGAGCGGCTCATTCACTATCGTGTCGCCCGGAATTGCGAAAGCGCGGTGTGACGCAATGGTCATTGCCGGCCTTTCCGGGAACGCGGGGGGGCGCTCGCGCTTTGTTCGGGCAAAGGCAGTTTGTCGAGGGAGTTCAGTATCATGCGCGTCCTGCCCTGGTTTATCGGAGCAGTCGTGGTCGTCGCCATCGGAGGCGCCGTGGCCGGGGCCGCGATCAGCACGACCCCGCGCCAGATCCACGATTCGCCCACCCCACTCTCTGGCGCGAGCACCGGTATTGGCGGGCAAGGCACCGATCGCCAGGCGCTCAACGCCAACCACTATCCGCTCGAAATGCAAGGCGAGACCTACGAGGTTGGCGAGCTGCGCGAACGCGGGCTCTACAGCCAGGATCGCTATGCGCCGCGATACTACGTGGGCGAGCTGGACGAGGGTAACCCCGAGTTCGACTTTGCCGCCGCCGATTCCGCGCATCGCCAGTGGCAGGCGGACCAGCGCCGCATAGCGAGCAACCGCCGCGACACCTATCGCCCGGCACGCCCGGCGCCGACACGCCCGCTCGACCTGGAACGCCCCGCCAAGGTGAGCGAGACGAAGGTGACCTTCGTTTCGAACCCGGTGGTGCAGGACACCAGCGGGATGGCGCGTCGCTGACCTGAAGCGCGCGCTGCTGCGCGGATCGCGGGCATTCGCCGACCCGAAGTCCGGTCCCGGCATATGTCCGCGATGCGCTTCCCTGACACACCTGACACAGTGTTATAGCGCCAAAAACCTGCCTTGGAACGCGCGCGCAAATCCGGGGCATATATGCGGGTCGCGGCGGCAGGCATTGCCCAGCCCGTACCACGCACGGCGCCGGGTAGGAAAGCGCGTCAGGCAGGCTCGCTGTTTTCGGCCGCCCCTACCTTCTCGCGCACGATCTTCGCGCGTTCCTCGGCCACGCCGCGCGCATGTTCGGCAAGCCCGCGCCAGGTTTTCTCCGCCCGCAATTCACGCTCTCGCACCTTGTCCAGCTTGGCGGCCTTGGCGGCTGCGGCGGCTTCCTCGGCACGGGCGCAGTAGAATTCGTAGGATTGGGCCATGGAGATCGCTTCCGTGTGGGATGTAAAACCGGAAGGGGCGCCGCACCCGATCGATGCGACGCCCCTCACAAAACCTAGTCGGCGGCGGAAAGGTTGACCGCGCTTTCCTTGCCGTTGCGGCCCTGCTCGACTTCGTAGTTGAGCCGCTGTTCCTTATCGAGCGTGGTCATGCCCGCTGCCTGCACGGCGGTGATGTGGACGAAGCTGTCGGGCGAGCCGTCGTCGGGCTGGATGAAGCCGTAGCCCTTGTCGGTGTTGAAGAATTTCACGGTGCCGGTCTTCGCCATTGATGGTCCCTTCCATGGAACGAGAGTGCGGCCACGCAGGCGACGTGCCGTGCGGGGCCCTGGTACAGCCGGAGCGCGGAGTACGGCTCCAGAGGCGTCAAATCGTCCGATGAAAGGAAAACGTCGTCTGGTTTACGCCGGGGCCCCAATGAATTGGTTGCGCGTTTGGGCGCGTGGCAAGCGGCGAGGCAAATTCCGAAGTCCGTCGCAAATTTCGACGTCAGCGGGCGGAGTGTAGCACGGGAGGGGCCGAACGCCTAACGCTTGGTGGATGAGCGAGCCCGTTACCATTCTCGTCGATGCCGATGCCTGCCCCGTGAAGGAGGAAATCTACCGCGTGGCGGCGCGCTACGGCGCGCATGTCCGCGTGGTCAGCAACAGCCCCTTCCGCGTACCTGTGAGCGAGCGGGTGAAGCGCGTGGTGGTGGGCGATGGCTTCGATGCGGCGGACGACTGGATCGCGGAGAACGCAGGCGAGCGGAGCGTGGTGGTGACGGCCGATATCCTGCTGGCCGAGCGCTGCCTTGAAGCGGGCGCGACCGTGCTGCGTCACGACGGGCGAGAGTTCGACGCCGCCAGCATTGGCAACGCCATTGCGACGCGGGCGATCATGGAGGACCTGCGCGCCGGGATGGAGGGTGTGGGAGGAGGCCCTCCGCCGTTCAGCAAGGCGGACCGGTCGAACTTCCTGCAGGCGCTGGATCGGGTGCTGGTGGGATTGGAGCGGGGTTGAGGAACCCGACGAATTTTTCCTATTCGCACAGCCACAGACGGCTATGCTGAAGCGATGGCCAAAAGCAAGAACCGCGTTGTCATCGCCGAAGATCTGACCGCACAACAATGTCGTGCACGGGTTTGCGACATCGAGCGTGCCATCGAGCGCCTGCAGGTCGAACTGGCACCGATCCGCGAGTTTATCGCCCAGACGGAAAGAAAGCTCGGCGCTCTTTCATCGGAGCGTGATCAACTCAACCTGCGGCTTGAAACTTTGAAAGGCCGACCGGTCGTGTCGGACCACGCATTGGTTCGGTATCTCGAACGCAAATATGGTTTCGATAGCGAAGCCGTCCGCAAGGAAATGCTCACTCCGGAGGTGGAAGCTGCACTGCGCGCCGGTGCGGCAGGCTGCAAGTCGCATGGCGGTACGTTCAAATTCCGCGATATGACAGTGACCACCTACATTCACCCGAAAACGAAGTGATTCTGATATCGTCGGCAGCGCGATCGCCACCCGCGCGATCATGGAAGACCTGCGCGCCGGGATTGACGGCATGGGAGGCGGCCCGCCGCCGTTCAGCAAGGCGGATAGGTCGAACTTCCTGCAGGCGCTGGACCGGGTGCTGGTGGGGATGGGGGTAGCGGACGAGTAAAGATGTTCGGGAAACACCTCATCACGGACCTGCTGATGAGTTAAATATTGCGACTTGCCAAATCGCACTGAATACTAGGACAATGAAGAGCCAACTCCGCGGCCTCGTGGCCGAAGCGTTATATCCGACGAGCGCATACCTACTGCCAGCAGTGTGCGAGCGCTATGGCATGGATGCGGGCGACAGCAATGAAGCGATGTCCAGCAAACGAAGTTACGTCATGCGTCGGCTTGAAAAGCTATCGGACGGAAAAGTACTCGAAATTGCAAAGAATGTTGCCAGCGATTTCCCAGACGACCAACTTCAGGCGTCTATCGAAGCGCTAAGCGACGGCGGCGTTGTCACGGACATTTCACGTCATCGCGTTGCACGAGCTGTGAACGGGATCGAACTTTGCAACAGTCACGATCTATTGGAGACACTACGAAAGCACTTCCCAGAGATTGATCGCATTGAATCAGTCTATGATCCTTTCGAGAGTCTAGCGGATGATATCGTTCGCCACGCAATTCGAAATGACGATTGGACGAACGAAGATATTCTTGAGCAAGTTGGATTTTTCTCGTGCTCTCAATCAAAGTTATTTCGCTTCCTCGAAGATTTGCTCCACCCAATAAATCGTGAGCCGGAGGACCAATTATCACTGGCCGAAATGTTGAATAGCATACTCATCCACGATGGCTTCGCGCTTAAGCCCTCTAAGCGAGTTTCTGGCAGCGCGATCTACCAGATTGTTGAGGTAGGACTGTCAAATGAACGCCCGTCAGATCAGAGAATATCAGACATTCTTATGTCGTTTGATGAGATCGGTGTGCATGACGCTTGGCAGAAGGCTCTTGAGCGTCGTCGTAACGATCCTGCAGGAGCGATTACCTCCGCAAAGACTCTGCTGGAAACGGTCTGCAAGCACATAATCGACGAAACTGGAGGCAGTTACGGAAACGACGACCTACCGAAGCTGTATGCAACTGCCGCCGCTGCATTAAACTTGGCGCCAAGCCAGCACAGTGAGGCCGTATTCAAGGCGATTCTGGGGAATTGCCAGTCTGTAGTGGGCAACCTTGCTGGCATTCGAAATAAGCTAGGGGATTCGCACGGCCAAGGAAAGCGTCACATACGGCCAAAGCCACGACATGCAGAGTTGGCTGTGAACTTGGCGGGGACGATGGCGATGTTTCTTGTCGCCTCATTGCAAGAGCAAGCTAATGCCACAATCGGGTAGGAAAGGTTCGTTGTAAAACCTTCTACTTATCCCTTAGTCTAGAAACTCATCGAAAATCCAAAATGTAAGCGCCCCACCGAAAATTACTGGCCAAACCCAAGAAATGTCCTGCGTGGCGACGACAATCAACATTGCCGAGAAAATAATCGCAATCGATAAAATTGCAAAACCACGAATGATTTGTGGATACTTTATCATGTCAGGCCTCATCGTCTTCGTCCTCTTTTCTACGCCTCGAATACGCAGCTCCGCCAAGGAGTGGTATCGTCAGACCTAGAAGTTCGATGGGATCTGTTTCATTATGGAAAAGAAGCAACTCAATGGCACCAGCATTCTCCATGCGCCACGGATCATCGGGGACGGCCGCGTCGCCAATGGCACCAACACTAAGAATTGCGGCCAAACCCATCATCGCCCTTCGCGCTGCGAGCTGCAGGCGGCGGCCAGTGCTCCTACTCTCGAGCTTTGATCGACGAGCCTTCTGCTCTTCTATCTTGGTCAGCCGTTCTTCTTGTTCGAGGGTTCGCTTGGTCGTTTCGAGAAAAAGTTTGTGAATGGATTCCGTAGCATCAACAGTCGCATCATCGTGATCGACATCCGGTGGGTCAAGATTGATTTTCCTGCTCATGTTGGCTCTTTAAATCAGCATTCTCGTTCGATGTATAGCCGCTCCCCCTTCTCGCGGTACACCTCGCTCATTTCCTCCATGCCCTTCTCCGCTTCCTCGGCCTCTTCGGCTGACGTCTCGGCACGCAAGTTCTCGCTCGCCAGATAGCTGTCCGAGTTCTGCTTCGCGGCGAAGTTGCGCACTTCCTGCGTGATCTTCATAGAGCAGAACTTGGGCCCGCACATTGAACAGAAGTGCGCCGTCTTCGCGCCTTCGGCGGGGAGCGTCTGGTCGTGGTATTGCTCGGCCGTATCGGGATCGAGCGACAGGTTGAACTGGTCGCGCCAGCGGAATTCGAAGCGGGCCTTGCTCAAGGCATCGTCGCGGACCTTGGCGGCCGGGTGCCCCTTGGCGAGGTCGGCGGCGTGGGCGGCGAGCTTGTAGGTGACCACGCCCACCTTCACGTCGTCGCGGTCGGGCAGGCCGAGGTGTTCCTTGGGCGTGACGTAGCAGAGCATCGCGGTGCCGTACCAGCCGATCTGCGCCGCGCCGATGCCGCTGGTGATGTGGTCGTAACCCGGCGCGATATCGGTGACGAGCGGCCCGAGCGTGTAGAAGGGGGCTTCGCCGCACGCCTCCAGCTGCTTGTCCATGTTCTCCTTGATCTTGTGCATCGGCACGTGGCCGGGGCCCTCGATCATCACCTGCACGTCCTGCTCCCAGGCGCGCTTGGTGAGCTCGCCCAGCGTGTAGAGCTCGGCGAACTGGGCTTCGTCATTGGCGTCGGCGATGGAGCCGGGGCGCAGGCCGTCGCCCAGCG
>NZ_CAXQBM010000055.1:0-4484 GCF_964222115.1 Alteriqipengyuania sp. | reverse complement strand
AAATGATGCGTCATGCGAGAGGACGAAAGAACTTGTTTCGTCTAGGTGGTTCTGGCGCAGCCTTGCCGTAACGTTGCTAATATTCATGGCCTATCGTTTCCTGAGAGTGGAACCTGAAGATTGACCCAAATTCGCACCGACTGGACCCGCGAGGAAATCGCGGACCTCTTCGACCTCCCCTTCACCGAGCTGCTATTCCGCGCGGCGACGGTCCACCGCGAGAACCATCCGCCCGAACAGGTCCAACTGTGCACGCTGCTCAGCATCAAGACCGGCGGGTGCCCGGAGGATTGCGGCTATTGCTCGCAGTCCGTCCACGCCGATAGCGGCGTCGAGGCGACCAAGCTTATGGACGTGCAGGCGGTGCTCCAGCGCGCGGCGCAGGCGAAGGATCAGGGCAGCCAGCGCTTCTGCATGGGCGCCGCGTGGCGCAATCCCAAGGACCGCGACATGCCCGCGATCGTCAAGATCGTCGAAGGCGTGCGCGACATGGAGTTGGAGACCTGCATGACGCTGGGCATGCTCACGCCAAGCCAAGCGGACATGCTCAAGGATGCGGGGCTCGACTACTACAACCACAATATCGACAGCGGGCCGGAATATTACGAGCGCGTCATCACCACGCGCAACTACCAGGACCGGCTCAACACGCTGCAGAACGTGCGCGATGCGGGGATCAACGTGTGCTCCGGCGGGATCGTGGGCATGGGCGAGACGCGCGAGGATCGCGTCGGCTTCGTCCACACGCTCGCGACGCTGGAGCAGCACCCCGAAAGCGTGCCGGTCAACGCGCTGGTGCCGGTCAAGGGCACGGTGCTGGGCGACATGCTCGCCGATACGCCGCTCGCCAAGATCGACGATATCGAATTCGTCCGCACCGTGGCGGTCGCGCGGATCACTATGCCGCTTTCGATGGTGCGGCTCTCCGCAGGCCGCGAAAGCATGAGCGAGGCGACGCAGGCGCTTTGCTTCCTTGCAGGTGCAAACTCGATCTTCACCGGCGACAAGCTGCTCACCGCGCCCAACGCGGGCGACGACAGCGACGGAGCGCTCTTCGCCAAGCTGGGCCTGACGCCGTTGCAAGGTGAGGAACCGATGAGAGCCGCCCAGATGGAGCCTGCCGAATGAGAACCCTGATCGCGCTTGCCGCGCTGCTGCTTCCCATATCGCTGCAAGCACAGGAGCAGCCACAGCGGGAGACGAGACCGATCACCATCGGCACCACCCATCTGGTCGATTATGCCGAGGATGATGCGCGACAAATCAACGTCTATCTGCCCGCTGGCTATGCTGAGGGGGGCGAGGCTTACCCCGTCCTGTACCTGATCGACGGCGGGCTGGACCAGGATTTCCTGCATGTTGCGGGCACCAGTGCGCTCAATGCGATATGGGGCCGCTCCCAGCCGGTGATCGTGGTTGGCATCCAGACCGTGGATCGCCGTGCGGAGCTGATCGGAGAGAAGGGCAATGCAGAGGAAAGGCGACTCTTCCCGACCGCAGGCGATTCCGCGACATTCCGCGCGTTTATCCGCGAGAAGGTGAAGCCGCTGGTCGAGACGAATTATCGCACCAGCGGCGACGATGCGGTGATGGGCGAATCGCTCGCCGGGCTGTTCATCGCGGAAACCTGGCTGGTCGAGCCTGCGTTGTTCGACCGATATGCGGCGATCAACTCCAGCCTGTGGTGGCACGATATCGCGCTCGGCAAATCGGCGGCGGAACGCGTGAAAGACGGGCAGGAGCGCGGACCGATCCTGCTCAGCTATTCCAACGAAGGTCCGATGACGGAAAGGGGCACGCGCCTGGTCGCGGAGGCGGCGGGCGACAAGGCATGCCTGCTGCCGCGCGACGATTTGACGCACGCGACCGCCTATCACATCCTCACCCCGCAGGCGTTGCAGTTCCTTTTCCCAACCGGTTACGAGTTCGAGGAGGAGTGGGGCTTCACTATTGCCTGCGAGGAATAGGGGGTTTCGATGGCGCGTCGTCCAATCACGGTTACGATTCTGTTCTGGTTGCTGGTCGGTCTCACGCAGACAGGATTGCTGTTTTCGTGCGGGTTCGGCGCTGGCTGGGACGAGGAAAGCCACCAGCGGATCGTGAACTGCCAGTACGGCGCGCAGATCTGGATCGGCTATCTCATTTTTGCAGCGATCCTGGCTTATTCGATCTGGGCGGTCGTCACTATCAAGCGGCTGGTGCGCGAAGGCGCTGAGTGACGCGCCCTTAGCATGCTGGGCTTTTCCGTCGACGATCTGTTGCCGCGTGCGCGCGGGGGCGGTGTGCTCAAGATGGGGCTCGCCAAGCTAGGCGAGAGCGAGTGGCTCCAGCCCGACCCTGATCTCGACGCCCGTGCTCGCGGCTTTGCTGCCTTTCCCGATGGCATCCAATTGACGCCAGAAGCCGGTGCGCCGGGTCGCGAGCTGGCGGAAATGCTGGGGATCGCGGGCGCCTTGCCCGAAGCGGCGGCTGCGCACCACGAGGATATGTGCCTGCTCACCCGCAAGCCGGATGAGGATCAATATCGGCTCGTCGGCGCGGCTGTCGCCTGGCCGAGCGACTGGACGCCGGCCGATAAGCTCGGCCTGCCTTTGCGAGCACTACACGAGCCGATCCAGGGTTACGAGGAACAGCTCGCCAGCGGGGTCGATCATTTCATGGCCAGGCTGAAACCCGGCGCGATCTACGGCCGTGCCAATTGGTTTATCGCTGCAACGGCGGACAAGCGATGGATCGCCGAGCCGCCGGAGCAGGCTTTCGCGCATGTTACGCCCGAAAATGCGGGCGAGGCGCTGTTCGTGCGCTCCGAACGTCAGACATTGCGCCGCCTGCCGCAAACGGGCGCGATCCTCTTCACAATCGGCATTTACGTCAGCCCGCTGGGCGCCTTGTCACCGGGAAATATCGATCGTCTGGCCGATGCCATGCGCACGCTTCTGGATGGAGAGGGTGAACGCAGGGGCGCAGGGGCTTACGCTGGGGCGTTAATTCGCTATGCGGGCCATACCAAGGAGGATGTCCGACCATGATCCTGACCGCATTGCTACTCTTGAGTGCACAAGCCGGCGACCCGCAAGTCGATTGCAAAGACCCGATGACGCAGACGGCGATGAACATCTGTTCGTGGCAGTCCTACAAGCGGGCGGATGAAGAGCTGAACGCGGTCTGGAAGCAGGCGGCGGCGCGCGCGAAACAGAGCGATGCCGCAGCTGCCGAGTATGATGGCCCGACGGACGCCTTCGCGAGGCTGCTGGCCGCCCAACGCGCGTGGCTGGAGTTTCGCGATGCACAGTGCTTGGCCGAAAACGGCAAGCGCGAGGATAGCGGAACGATCTGGCCCCTCCTCCAGAACTCATGCCTTGAAGCCTTGACCGAAGAGCGGACCAACCAGCTTCGCAGCTATATCGAGATGCCCAACTGATGTTCTCCAAAATTCTGATTGCCAATCGCGGCGAGATTGCCTGCCGCGTGATCCAGACTGCCCGGAAGATGGGCATCGCCACCGTGGCGGTCTATTCCGACGCAGATGCGCGCGCGCCCTTCGTGCGCATGGCGGACGAGGCGGTGCATATCGGCGCAGCCCCGGCAGCGGAAAGTTACCTGCTGGCGGACAAGATCATCGAAGCGTGCAAGCAGACGGGCGCCGAGGCGGTGCATCCGGGCTATGGCTTCCTGTCCGAACGCGCGAGCTTCGTCGAAGCGCTCGCGAAGGAGAACATCGCCTTCATCGGCCCGCCCGCCAAGGCGATTGCCGCGATGGGCGACAAGATCGAATCGAAGAAACTGGCGATGGAAGCGGGCGTGAACGTCGTCCCCGGCTTCGTCGGCGAGATCGAGGATACGGACCACGCGGTGCGGATCGCGGGCGATATCGGCTATCCGGTGATGATGAAGGCCAGCGCGGGCGGCGGCGGCAAGGGCATGCGCCTCGCCTATAGCGAGAAGGATGTGCGCGAGGGCTTTGAGGCGACCAAGCGCGAAGGCCTCAATTCCTTCGGCGACGACCGCGTGTTCATCGAGAAATTCGTCGAGGACCCGCGCCATATCGAAATCCAGGTGCTGGGCGACCAGCATGGCAATATCGTCTATTTGAACGAGCGTGAGTGCTCGATCCAGCGGCGCCACCAAAAGGTGGTGGAGGAAGCACCGTCACCTTTCGTCACACCTGCTATGCGCAAGGCGATGGGGGAGCAGTGCGTCGCGCTGGCCGCAGCGGTCGGCTATTTCAGCGCAGGCACGGTCGAACTGATCGTCAGCGGTGCGGACAAGACGGGGAAGAGCTTCTACTTCCTCGAAATGAACACCCGTCTGCAAGTGGAACACCCCGTGACCGAGCTGATCACCGGTGTCGACCTTGTGGAACAGATGATCCGCGTCGCCAATGGCGAGCCCCTGTCGATCACGCAGGACGATGTGAAAATCAACGGCTGGGCGATTGAAAACCGTCTCTACGCCGAAGATCCCTATCGCAACTTCCTGCCCTC
>NZ_CAXQBM010000054.1:0-12902 GCF_964222115.1 Alteriqipengyuania sp. | reverse complement strand
CAAGCGCGTGGCCTATGGCGGCCGCGTCATCAACGAGGGTGGCTGGCAGTCGGTCCCCAAGCTGGCCTTTCCCGGCGGTGCGCTGATCGGTTGCGCCGCGGGCTTCGTCAACGTGCCGCGGATCAAGGGTAGCCACACCGCGATGAAGAGCGGGATGCTGGCGGCCGAGAGCGTGGCGGCGGCTATCGCTGCGGGTAAGGAGCACACCCAGCTCGACGATTACGAAGAGAACCTGCGGACAAGCTGGATCGCGACCGAGCTGAAGAAGGTGAAGAACGCTCAGCCTGCGATTGCCAAGCTGGGCGGCGATTTCGGCACCGTGCTGGCGGGCATCGACATGTGGATGCGCACGCTCAAGATCGGCCTGCCGTTCACGCTGAAGCATACGCCCGACTACACGCATACGCACCGTGCGGACCTGCACGACCCTATCGTCTATCCCAAGCCCGATGGCACGATCAGCTTCGACCGGCTGACGAACGTTGCCTATAGCTTCACCAACCATGCGGAAGACCAGCCCTGCCACCTGAAGGTGAAGGACATGGAGCTGCAGAAGGAGAGCGAATACGGCGTCTATGCCGGGCTTTCTCAGCGGTACTGCCCTGCGGGCGTGTACGAATGGCTGGTGGATGAGGACACGGGCGAGCCCAAGTTCCAGATCAACTCGCAAAACTGCGTCCACTGCAAGACCTGCGACATCAAGGACCCGAACCAGAACATCGTCTGGACCGTACCCGAGGGCGGCGGCGGCCCGAACTATCCGAACATGTAGCACAGCGTTCCTCCCCCTCGGGGGAGGGGGACCAGACGCAGTCTGGTGGAGGGGCGATTTCGTGATCACCGGACATCGCAGGACTGTGAAACTAGCGCGCCAGTTGCGTAGTGAGACGTCCTTGCCCGAAGTCATGCTCTGGCGCGAACTCCGCCGGCGCCCCGGCGGCTTCAAGTTCCGCCGCCAGCACCCGGCGGGCGCCTATGTGCTGGACTTCTTTTGCGCGTCCGTGCGCTTGGCGATCGAAGTCGATGGCGTTGCACACGATAATATATTGGCTGCCGAGCGCGACGCGGCGCGCTCCGCTTGGCTGCGACGAAACGGTATCGCGACGACGCGGATACCTGCGGCGACTGTGTTGGAGAATGTCGAACCGGTCGTTGTCCGGATTGTGGAGATATGCCGCTTCCGTGAGGCAGGTCTGACCCGTCCCCTCCACCAGACTGCGTCTGGTCCCCCTCCCCGTGCCGGGGAGGATTGAGTGAAAGAAACCGCCTATGCGAAGCTCAATCTCGCGCTGCATGTCCGCAAGCGGCGGGATGACGGTTATCACGAGCTGGAGACGTTGTTCGCCTTTTGCGAACATGGTGACGTGCTGAGCGCCTCGCCTGCCGAGCGCGACGAGGTGCGCACGATTGGCGAGTTTGCGACCAATGTTGGCGATCCGGGCGACAATCTCGTCGCGCGCGCCCTCACTGCACTGCCGCATCCCGATGGCCTTTCAATCACGCTCGAAAAGAACCTCCCCGTCGCCGCAGGGCTGGGCGGGGGCTCTGCCGATGCGGGTGCGGTGTTCCGGCTGGTCGAGCGCCTCCACGGCCTGCCCGACGACTGGCAGGAGCGCGCCCTCACACTCGGCGCGGACGTGCCTGCCTGTGTGCGCTCGCACATGGCTGTCGGGCGCGGGGTAGGTGAAGACCTTGCCTCTCTCGAAAACGACCTTGCCGGAATGCCGGTGCTGCTGGTGAACCCGCGCGTGCCGCTCAGCACCGGGCCGGTGTTCAAGGCTTGGGACGGGCAGGATCGCGGGCCTCTGCCGCAAGGCACCGCGCGCGAAATCGCCCTTCAGGGTCGCAACGATCTGGAAGCGCCCGCCATCTCGATCTGCCCACCCATCGCAGGCGTGCTTGCCGTATTGCGCGAAACCTCGCCCATGCTCGCTCGCATGTCCGGCTCGGGCGCGACGTGCTTCGCGCTCTACGACAGCACGGAACTGCGCGACGCCGCCGAACGTAGTATCGCACGGTCGCACCCCGGATGGTGGCGGATGGCCACCGCCCTGAGATAGGCTTCATGAGCGAACGGCATTCCCCTTTTATCCAGATCGGCACACCGCAGCGTGGCGGTATCATCGCCATTGCCGACCATGCCAGCAACTACGTGCCCGACGATATCCAGCTGGGTATCCCGGCAGAGCTGATGGACCAGCATATCGCCATCGATATCGGAACCGCCGGGATCGGTGTGCGCCTTGCGCGCCAGCATGGCATTGCCGCCCATCTTGCCAATGTCAGCCGGCTGGTGATCGACCTGCACCGCAACGAAGGCGACAAGGGGCTGGTGGTGACATCCAGCGACGGACACACGATCCCCGGCAATATCGGCGCCGATATAGAGCGGCGGATCGAGCGGTATCATCGGCCCTACCACGAAGCCTTCGCGCAGATGGTGGCGGAAGCTCAGCCATCGCTGATCTTGGCGATCCACAGCTTCACGCCCGAAATGGCGTCAACGGGCGAACGGCGGCCGTGGGAAGTCGGCCTGCTGTATAATCAGGACGACAGTGCGGCGCGCATCGCCTTCGATCTGTTCGAAGGGATGGGCATGACCGTGGGCGATAACGAGCCGTATTCGGGCAAGGAGTTGAACGCGACGATGGACCGGCATGCCGAGGCAAACGGCATTCCTTACCTCACCATCGAAGTGCGTCAGGACCTGATCGAGCGCAAGAGCCACCAGGCCGTGTGGGCCGATCGGATCGCGCTGGTTGCCGACCAGGTACTGGCGGCGCTTTCCGCCAAATAGGCACGGAAACCCAATAATTACTTTTTGCGCCTAGTGGTGGTCGCTCTCCGGGTCGCAGGAGACGACAAAGCTACGAGTGGGAAGGCCATGTGGATGCGTATTGCTGGTGCCCTCACCGTAGTCGGGTTGGCCGTGCTGCTCGTCACGTGCGGTGGCGACGTGATCGCCGGCTCCGATGGTGGCTCGGCCACCGACCAGCCTGATACATCGACGCCTACGCCGGAGCCGACCACTGGCGGCGGTAGTACCATACCCGAGACCTCGACCGGGCAATCGATCTCATGCGCACCCGATGGTGCGGCCGCTTTCGACAGCACCTGCGCGGTGGAGCGGCGCGAAGTCGACGGTGCGCAACTGATTGCCGTGTTTCACCCCGATGGAGGTTTCCGCCGTTTCGAGCAATTGGCCGACGGTTCCGGCCTCGCAGCGGTTGCAGGCGCGGACGAGGTGACGCAAACGCTCGATGGTGACATTCTCGAAATCGCCATCGCCGGAAACCGATACCGTTTCCCCACCACCAGCGAGTGAAGCTGCGGCGCTTGCGCCGAGCCAAGTTCTGACCGTCAGCCAGATGCGCGCCGCAGAGGCGGCGATGTTCGATTCCGGGATCGAGGAATGGGCGCTGATGCAGCGCGCAGGGCAAGGCGCGGCGGACTGGATCATGCGGATCGGGGCTGGCGGTCCTGTCACCGTGCTGTGCGGGCCGGGGCATAATGGCGGCGATGGGTATGTCGCCGCAGCCGCGCTCAAGGCACGGGGAGTGGCGGTAAGGGTGGTCGCTCCGACCCCTTCGAAGACCGAGCTTGCACGCCATGCGGCGAGCACTTTCGATGGCGAGGTGCTGGAGGACGCGCGGGATACCAGCGGATCTGTCTTTGTCGATGCGCTGTTCGGTATCGGATTGTCGCGGCCTTTGAGCGACGATCACCGCGCACTGCTCACCGTGCTGCATGCCTCGCATCGCCACTCGGTCGCGCTCGATGTGCCGAGCGGCGTCGATGCAGATACGGGCGACGGGCCCGATGACCTGCCTGCCTTCGACCTGACACTCGCATTCGGTGCTTGGAAGCCTGCTCATTTTTCCGGGCGGGCGCTGGCGAAAATCGGCGTGGCGCGGCTGGTCGATATCGGTATCGGCGATCAGGGCGCCGCGATGCAGCTGGCGTCGCCGGCGAAAATCCCGCCCCCCGCCTTCGACGCGCACAAGTATACGCGCGGGCTGGTCGCTGTGGTGGGAGGCGCGATGCCGGGCGCGACCCTGCTGGCTGCGCGCGCCGCCGCGCTGGCTGGGGCGGGCTACGTCAAATGGCTGAGCGAGCATGACCATCCGGGCCATCCCCCCGATCTTGTGCGAGTGGATGGTGCGCTGGACGGGGCATTGTCCGACACGCGCATCGGGTGCGTTCTCATCGGCCCCGGGCTGGGCCGGGACGACCAGGCGAAGCAGCGGCTGGAGGCAGCGCTGGCTTGCGGAAAGTCACTGGTCCTCGATGCCGATGCGCTGCACCTCTTGCGCCCTGCCATGATCGACGGGCGCGAGGCATCGAACATGATCCTCACCCCGCACGAGGGTGAACTGGCGCGGTTGTGCGACGCGTTCGGGGTAAAAGGCGATACTAAGCGGGAGCGCGCCCTGGCGCTGGCAGAACGCATTGGGTGCGCGGTGCTGGCCAAGGGGCCGGACACGATCCTGGCGCATGATGGCCAGATCCGCTTCTTCCGGCCCGCATCGCGCTGGCTGTCCGTGGCCGGCTCGGGCGACGTGCTAGCGGGGGTCGCCAGTGCCCGTCTCGCCGCGACCCGCGATCCCCTCGACGCTGCGTGCGAGGCAGTGCACCTGCATAGCGACGCTGCGCGGTGGGCCGGGGCGGGTTTCACCGCTGCCATGCTGGCCGAGGCTGTCCATCCGGCGCTGGCGAACCTGACATGACCGACCCCGTCATCCGCATCGCCGCAAAGGGCGACGGCCTGACCGAGGCTGGCAAGCATGTTGCCGGCGCCGTGCCCGGGGACGCACTTGCCGATGATGGCGCAATCCTGCGTGGGCCTCACCATGTCGACCCGCCATGCCGCCATTTTCCGCAATGCGGCGGGTGCGATCTTCAACATGCGGACGAGACGGTACTGGCGCAGTTCGTAAGAGACCGGGTTAGCTTCGCGGCTGAATCGCAGGAATTGGAGCCCGCCAAGCTAGCGCTGCCCTACCTCTCACCGCCGCGCAGCCGCCGCAGGGCGACGTTGCATGCGCAGCGAGTCGGCAAGAAGCTGGTTATGGGCTTTCGCGAAAGGGGATCGCACCGGATCGTCGACATGGCTGAGTGCCATATCCTGCACCCCGATCTCTTCGCGCTGGTCGGGCCGCTGCGAGCCTTGCTTGGCCACTGGCCAGGCAAGTTGGCCGCAAATATCCAGTTGACAATGGTCGATCAGGGCGTGGCGGCAGAGATCAAAGGTGTCTCCGCCCAGAACCTCGACCAGACCGAAGCCTTGCTGGATTTCGCCCGCGAGCAGAGCCTCGCCCGCCTGTCTATCGACGATGGGTTCGGGCCTGAGCCGGTGTGGGAGCCCGAGCCTGCGACGGTCACTCTTGGCGGCGTACCAGTCGGGTTTCCGCATGGGTCATTCCTCCAGCCCACCGAAGATGGCGAAAAAATCCTGATCGATGCAGCCGTGGAATGGTGCGGCGGAGCAAAGATCATCGCGGATCTGTTTGCCGGACTGGGGACCTTCGCCTTTGCACTTGCCAATCCGGCCAAGGTCCTTGCGGTCGAGGCAGACCGCGCTGCTCATCTGGCGTGCCAGATGGCTGCGCGCGCATCGGGCAAGCCCGTTCATGCCTTGCACCGGGACCTGTTCCGCGATCCGCTGACCGCGGCGGAAATCTTGAAATTCGATTGCGTGCTGCTCGATCCGCCGCGTGCGGGCGCCCGCAACCAGGTCGACCAGATTGCCGCGAGCAGCATAGCGCAGGTCGTCTATATCAGCTGCAATCCGCAAAGCTGGGCGCGCGATGCGCGGCGGCTGGCCGATGGCGGGTTCAGGCTGGCGGAGCTTAGGCCTGTCGGCCAGTTCCGCTGGTCGACCCATGTCGAACTGGCGAGCCTGTTCGTCCGCGATTAGGCGGCTTTCTTGTCTCCCCTCCCCGTTGGGGAGGGGTTGGGGGAGGGAGTTCCAGGCCAGTGGCGCAGTACACCCCCACCCGACCCTCCCCCTCAAGGGGGAGGAGATAAAGGCTCAGGCCCTGAGCGCTTCGAGCAGCCGTGCCTCCAGCCACTCGCGCGCATGCGGCTCGACAAATGCGTGCGTCGCGCCTTCACAGCGCGTGACGCGATCATCGTCCTTGGGCCAGACACCGTCGAAGACCTGCGCTGTCCGGTCCGAGTTTGCCAACAGGATGGTGACCGGACCTTCGAACCGCGCGAGCCCCCGCTGCATCTTGGTCGCGAGATCGCTTGCGGCCGGGGCGGGGCGCAGTGCACGCACCATTCCACCGGCCAGCTTCCGCAGATTGACCCCGCCGCGCACAAGACGCCCGATTTCGTTCGGATCGCGCAGTTTTTCGATATAGCGCGCCCGGATCGCCTGCGGTGGGGGCGTATCGTCCTCGGCATCCTCGATGGTCCACGGATTGCTCAGCACCAGGCCATCGCAACCCGCGCCCCCTGCCAGCATCAGCGCGCTCGCCGCATCGCAATTGCCGAGCGCGATGACGCGATTAACCTGCGGGGCAATGGCGCGAAATGCCTCGATTGCAGCGCGGATATCGTCTTCGGAATCCTCGAAGCCCAGGTTATCACCCTCGCTGTCTCCGACCCCGCGGCGGTCATAGCGGAAGACCGGAAAGCCTCGCTTGGCGATGGTCTGCGCCAGCCGTGCTTGACCGCGAAATGCGCCCGAGCGCAGCTCGTTGCCACCGCTCACGATGAGGAGACCGGTCTTCAGCGGCGCGGTGTCGAGCGTTGCGGCAAGCGTATCGCCCTCGCAATTAAAGGTGAGGTGCAGGCGGCTCATACGACCTGCCTCATCGCGACGGCGATAATTGCCGCCAAGGCATCGGCCTGCGCCGGTTCGTAGTCTGGCTCGGCGCGCAGCCACGGTGGTCGGCCACCGATGGTTTCTTGCTCGATCAGGCTGACACCGGCTTCCCGCGGGGGTAACTCGGCGGTTTCCAGTTCCGCGAACATTGGAGAGCCGATTTGCCACCCGGCAAGCGCGATGCCGTTCGCGCGACCCTCCGCCTCGATTTGCTCGCGCGTCTCTGGCGCTCCCGCTTCCTTGGTCGCAATGATCCGGGCGCGAACCATGCCGCGCAAGGTCTTCGGCCCGTCCTGCGGAGCATAATCCCAACCCGGCAGTCCTGCTGGCCTGAGCAGCGAACCGCCGCGGACCGCCAGCACACCGGTTGCCTTGAAATGCTCTGCCGCTGCTGTGGCAGCCGCGCGCCAACCCTCCAGCGATTGCTCGGCCAGCAGGGCGAGGCTTTCGTTGCAGCCGGGGAAATCGGGAAGCACGCAGTCGATACCCGAAGCGTCCAGCCGTCGCATGACTTCCACGAGTGTCCGCCGCAGTTTGTTCGCTTCGTCGAACAAGGGCGGGATGATGAGCAGGCGCGCATCGCGTCCGCCATCGAAGGCGAGCGCTGCTTCGGTGCGCGTGTCGCCACCCGCACGAGGGCAGGGCCAGTCGACGAATTTCATGGGAATTGTCACACTATCGGCAGTCTATCGAGTGACGCACTTCGCCTCGGCAAGGGCGAGGAGGCCGCCATAGGTTTCGAGGTGATCGCCATCGATCTCGTCATCTTCGATGATGATGTCGAAGCGGTCTTCCATTTCTGTCAGGAGATCGGCGACGGCCTGACTGTCCAGCTCCGGTAGGTGGCCGAACAGCCCGCTTTCGGGCGTGAGGTCTTCGGCGCGTTCGGCCGACAGGCCGAGGACATCGCGCAGGATTGCCCGCAAAGTCTCGTCGATTTGCGTGCGTGCAGGCGCAGCCTGGTCCGCTTGCGATGATATCTGTGCGCTCATGAACACCGTTCAACAGCCGGGAAAGTGGCGGCTGCCCTAGCGCCGAGCCTTCGTGCTGGCAAGGATCGCTCGCAGCGAGCGCTTGGCGAGCGGAAGCCATGCCGATGGTTGCGCCGGATCGAGCGCGTCGAGCCGGTAGCGTAGGCGTACTTCTTCCATCCAGTCGGCCTTGTACCTGTCCGACCCGGTTCCGAAATCGACGAGGTCCACCTTGTCGCGGTCGATAACATGCTCGAACAGCGCGGCGGAGAGCGTCGTGCCGGGAGAGATCGGCTTCGCGCTTTCCAGATGCGCTAGCTTGTGGATGTAGGCCGTGCCGTTCTCGACGGTCCAGAACTGCGCGGCGACCGGCACGCCATCGGCCCGTGCAACGCCGAGGCGGATGCGACGCGCCGCACCTTCGGCTTCGGCAAAGCGGCGCAGCAGATCGGGCTCGTCCTCGCTCGGCTTCCAGCTTTCGGCGTAGATGGCTTCGTAGGCTTCCCAGAGGTTTGTATCGAATTGCTCGACGATTTCGACCTCCACCTTCTTGGCCTTGCGCTTCAGCGTCGTGCGTAACTGGCCGGGGCGCCCGGCCCAATAATCGGCAAAGCTTCGCCCCTTCACATGGAGAACATGGTTCTCGTCGCATTGGGTGAGTGAGGTCGCCCATCCAGCTGAGCGAAAAGCATTTGCCAGCCGCGTGGCCGAGCCATCCTCGTCCGGGATCGGCCACAAAGTCACTCGGTGGGTTGTGCGTTTCAGATCGCTCGCGATTTCCACCAGCGCGGCGTCTCCGGCCGACCCGAGCGGCACTTGCGGGCGCCAGGTGAAGGAATACCAGTTGCGCAAGGCTTCCGCCCGGCCATCGACCTGCGTCAGGGCGAGCGAAGCGCGCGCACCATCGACTTCGGTTTCGACGATAAATGCCTCGGGCCGTGATTGCGCCAGCAACGCGAACCACTCGGGCCGATCGAACGGCGAGGGTGCGTGCCCACAGGCGGGTGCCTGTGCGGCTTGCACAATGGTAACCTCCTTGTGATAGCCACCGGTAATCGCGTTCACGAGGCTTTGTACTCCTAATTCCATGACCCAGCCCGATCCGACCCCTTATCCGCTCGACCATGTGATCGAGGGCGGCGGCGATGACGACGCGGCGCTGGCGCTTCGCAATGCCACCCTTACCTACGCGGACTTAAGAACCCGTGTCGGTCAACTCGCGACATGGCTGCGGAAGAACGTGGATTCGCCCGGAGCGCGGGTAGCATCGTGGGGCGCGAAGGGCGAACTGACCTGCCTGCTGCCGCTGGCCGCGCCGCGGGCGGGGCTGGTCCATGTGCCGATCAACCCGATGCTCAAGCGCGCACAGGTGGCGCATATCATGGCCGATAGCGGGGCGAGTTTGCTGGTGGGGACTCCTGCTCGACTGGCTACGCTGGAAGAGGGCGATGTGGCAGCTGGCTGTGCTGTGGTCGAGGAAGGGGCGGCGCTGGAAGCGGCATCAGGGTGCGATGCGATGCCCGCGTCGAATGCCGATCCGCAGGCGATTGCTGCCATCCTCTATACAAGTGGCTCGACCGGCAAGCCGAAGGGCGTGGTGCTGAGCCACGCCAACCTGTGGCTGGGCGCGGTGAGCGTGGCGCATTACCTCAAGCTCCAGAGCGACGATGTGACGCTTGCCGTGCTGCCGCTCGCGTTCGATTATGGACAGAACCAGCTGCTCTCGACGTGGTATGCTGGCGGCTGCGCCGCGCCGCTCGATTACCTGATGCCGCGCGATGTCACCAAGGCAGTGGCGAAGCATGGCGCGACCACGCTCGCCGCCGTGCCGCCGCTCTGGCGCCAGCTGGTCGAGGCGAAGTGGGAGAGTGGCGCTGGCGACAGCCTGAGGCGGCTGACCAACTCGGGCGGCGCGCTGACGCCGGACCTGATCGACGCAATGCGTGAAACCTGGCCGCAGGCGGATATCTACCCGATGTACGGCCTGACCGAAGCTTTCCGTTCGACCTTCCTCGATCCTTCGCTGGTCGCCACGCACCCCACCTCGATGGGCACCGCTGTGCCGTTTGCAGAAGTGCTGGTAGTGGATGATGCGGGTGGCCCCGCTGCCCCGGGCGAGGAGGGCGAACTGGTGCATTGCGGGCCGCTGGTCGCGAAGGGATATTGGCAGGACGCCGAGCGCACGGCGCAACGTTACAAACCCGCGCCCGCGCATTCAGAATATGGCGGCACCGCCGTGTGGTCGGGCGATTATGTGAAGCGCGATGCGGACGGACTGCTCTATTTCGTCGGGCGCCGTGATGCGATGATCAAGAGTGCGGGCAACCGGATCAGCCCGCAGGAGATCGAGGATGCGGCGCTTGCGACCGGGCTCGTCGCCGATGCCGTCGCGTTCGGCGTGCCCGACACGGCATTGGGTCAGGCCGTGCACCTGGTCGTGCGCGGCGAAGGCTCCGATGACGCGCTGCGCGGCGCGCTCAAACGCGACCTGCCCAGCTTCATGCAGCCGCACACGATCGAATGGCGAGATACGCTGCCACTCAACCCCAACGGCAAGATCGACCGCACCGCGCTGTTCCGCGAAATCACCGAAGGAGCCGCTCCGTGAGCAGGCGCGATCCCAACGCCGCAAAGCCGCTCGGCCCGATCCCGCAGGGGTTCGAGAGCATCGATGGCGAGCTGGCCATCGGCGGTCGCAAGGCGAGCGATCTGGTGGACGAGGCGGGCGATACCCCGCTATTCGTCTATTCGCACGCGATGCTCGATGCGCGGATGGCGCAACTCCGTGCTGCCATGCCAGAGAAATTGGCGATCCATTACGCGGTCAAGGCCAACCCGCACCCGGACGTGATCCGCCATATGGCGGGCCTGGTCGACGGGTTCGACCTTGCCTCGGGCGGTGAACTTGCGATCCTGCAAGGCGTCGGGATCGACGGAGCGCACATCAGCTTTGCGGGACCGGGCAAGCGGCCGCGAGAAATTCGCGCAGCCATCGCTGCGGGCGTCACCCTGAATTGCGAAAGCGAGACCGAGGCGGCGCGAGCACTGGAGATCGGTGCAGAACTGGGAATCCAGCCCAAGGTCGCCATCCGGGTGAATCCCGATTTCGACATGCGGGGTTCGGGCATGAAGATGGGCGGCGGGGCCAAGCAGTTCGGGCTGGATGCCGAGCGTGTGCCTGCCCTCATCCGCCACCTGATCGACAACGGCGCCGATTGGCGCGGCTTGCATATCTATACCGGCAGCCAGGCGCTTGAGGCCGATGCGGTGATCGAGACGCAGGGCCATGTGCTTGACCTCGCGGCGCGGATTGCGCGCGATGTCGGCCGGTCATGCCCCGCGCTGAACTTGGGCGGAGGCTTCGGCATCCCCTATTTCGCTGGCAACGAACCGCTCGATATCGCAGCCGTCGGTGCGGCGCTGGGCGAACGTTTCGCAAACCTGCCCGACGAACTGGCCGAGACCGAGATGGCGATTGAACTCGGGCGCTACCTTGTGGGTGAGGCAGGCGTGTACCTGACGCGGATCGTCGACCGGAAGGAAAGCCACCGCGAAATATTCCTGATCACCGATGGCGGATTGCACCACCAGCTTGCGGCGTCGGGAAATTTCGGAGCGGTTGTCCGACGGAATTATCCGCTTGCCATCGCAAGCAGGTTCGACACCCAACCATCCGAGACCGCTAATGTCGTTGGTTGTCTGTGCACACCGCTCGACCGGCTGGCCGACAAGGCGGAGTTGCCGCGAGCCGAGGTGGGCGATCTGGTCGCGGTGTTCTGCGCAGGCGCTTACGGCGCTAGCGCCTCACCAATGCATTTCCTTGGCCAGGGGCCTGCTCTCGAAATGCTGGTGTAGTCGTTAAATATCCGATCACCCGCCCCGCCTGCCCGCCCGGCCACCGAGGGTACACCCAGGATATGGTGGCCGAGCGGGGAGGCGGGGCGGGAGGTCTGACCAAGTAAATCCCGTTTACCAATCGCTAACCCGCCGTCCCGCTTCGGGACCGCGCTCTTACAAGCCCGTTAGCTAACGGGATATTCACCCTTTTTCGCGAGGAACGATCCCAAATCGCCGACCCATAAAGGCGGTGCGCTTCGCGGGCGCATTGTCGGGCGGACACGAACGGAAGGATCGATCCCATGCGCACTCGCGCGATTGCCAGGTTTACGGCGCTCATTCTCGGGCTTTTTGCCTTGTCGGCATGTGTTGGCGGTGGCGGTGGGAACGAGCTTCCCCCTGCGGCCTTCGTATCGACACAGGAGGGGCCGAGCCAGGAATATGTCATCGGGCCACTGGACGAACTCTCCATCCACGTCTGGCGTAACCCGGAACTGGGCGCGACAAATATCCAGGTCCGCCCCGATTGGCGCATCACCATTCCGCTGGTCACCGACATGCCGGCCGTGGGCAAGACCCCGGCCATGTTGCAGGAGGACATCCGCCTGCACCTGTCCCAGTTTATCGAGCAGCCGATCGTCTCTGTGATCGTCACCAAGTTTGCAGGCACGTTCAGCCAGCAGGTGCGCATCATCGGCGCGACCGAAAAGCCTGCATCGATTCCCTACCGTGCGAACATGACCGTGCTTGACGCGATGATCGCGGTGGGTGGCCTCAACGAATTTGCTGCGGGCAACCGCGCAAAGCTGATCCGTTTCGATCCGCGCATGGGGCGGCAGCGAGAGTATTCCTTGCGCCTGTCCGACCTGCTGCGACGCGGTGACAGCGACGCCAACGTGATGCTCGCCCCGGGCGATGTGATCATCATCCCCGAAAGCGTGTTCTAAGGGAGCGGCGCGGCAGTGAACGAACTTTTCGACGAGGTGCGCTCGGCGCTCTATTCGGCCTGGAGCCGGAAATGGCTGGCGCTCGGCGTGGCCTGGGGCGTGTGCCTGGCAGGCTGGCTGTTCGTCGCCTCGATCCCGAACACCTATGAAAGCCACGCGAAGATTTTCGTGCAGCTGGACGATGTGCTGTCGAAGCAAATCGGCATCGCGGGCAGCGATATGACCGATATTGCGCGCGTGCGGCAGCGCCTCGCGAGAGCATCGACACTGGGGCAGGTGATCGAGTCCACCAAACTAGGCGAAAAGGTCGGCTCG
>NZ_CAXQBM010000053.1:0-3477 GCF_964222115.1 Alteriqipengyuania sp. | reverse complement strand
TTTCTATGACCCGATGATCGCCAAGCTGATTACCTGGGCGCCGACGCGCGACGGTGCGGCGGATCTGCAGATCGAAGCGCTCGACGCGTTCCGCATCGAAGGGCCGGGCCACAATGTCGATTTCCTGTCCGCGATCATGCAGCACCCGCGCTTCCGCTCGGGCGAGCTGACCACCGGCTTCATTGCCGAGGAATATCCCGAAGGCTTCCAGGGCGCTGCCGCCGACGAGGATCGGCTTCGGCTGGTCGCGGCGTTGATCGCAGGCGCGCAGTTCAGCCTGATGGCGCACGAGGGGCAGATTTCCGGCCAGTTGAACGGTGCAGCCAACCCGCCGCGCGAATGGGTCGTGAAGATGGATGGCCGCAAATACGCGGTCGAATTGGGCGAAGGCGGCGCGAGCGTTGACGGCGAATGGATCGCCGGAACCACCGATTGGCAGCCGGGCATGGTGCTCGCAGCGGCGAGCGGCCATGGCGAGAATCTCGCGATCCAACTGCGGCGCGAAGGCAGCAGCACCTGGGCGCTGACCACGCGCGGCAAGACGCACAAGGGGCTGGCGGTGCCTGCGCGCATCGCTCCGCTGCTCGATCACATGATCGAAAAGGAACCGCCCGATCTTTCCAAGATGCTGATCTGCCCGATGCCGGGCCTGCTGGTGAAACTCCACGTGAGCGAGGGTGAAGAAGTTCAGCCGGGCCAGCCGCTCGCCACGGTCGAGGCGATGAAGATGGAGAACATCCTGCGCGCCGAGAAGGAAGGCACCATCGCGTCGATCAATGCTGCCGAGGGTGACAGCCTGCAGGTGGACGAGGTGATCCTGGAGCTGGAATAGTGCACCTTTCGCACGATCCTTCGGCCCCGGCAGCGGACGAAGCCAGTTTCGACCAGTTCCTGAAGGTCGATATCCGCGTCGGGACTATCGTTGCGGCGCATGAATTTCCCGAAGCGCGCAAGCCGGCCTACCGGCTGGAGATCGACTTCGGCTCGGCGATCGGGGTGAAGAAATCCTCGGCCCAGATCGTCGCCAATTATGCGCGAGAGGAGCTGGTCGGGCGGCAGGTCGCGGCGGTGGTCAACTTCCCGCCGCGCCAGATCGGGCCTGCGATGTCCGAAGTGCTGACGCTGGGTTTCGCGGACGAGGCAGGCGAAGTGGTGCTGTTCGCACCCGACAAGCCCGTGCCGGACGGGTCGCGGCTGTTCTAGGTCAATCCGCCGCCAAATCGAGGTGCAGGCACTGGTTGAACTCGGTGTTCTCGTAATCGGAGAATGCGTCGCCGTGCCTAAAACCACGTGCCCGATACAGCGCAAGTGCGGGCTCGAATGAAGGGCCGCTGCCCGTTTCCAGGCTGAGGCGGTTCAGCCCGACTTCTTTGGCCTGCGCGATGATTGCGTCCAATAGCGCTCGCGCCACGCCTTGACGCAGGGCATCCGCCCGTGTGCGCATGGACTTGATTTCGGCTTGTCCGGCATCGAGCTGCTTGAGCGCGCCGATGCCGAGCAATTCGCCTCCGCGCCACGCGCCGAACAGCGTAATGGCTGGATCGTCCAGCCCGGTCAGATCGAGAGCAAAGGCCTGCCCCGGCGGCGATCCGGCGCGCATTTGCTGCACATGGTCGAGCGCCAGTGCGCGGACCTGCGGATCGTCGAGCGTGACCTCCCGCACTTCGAGCGCCATCGTCAATGCGCCTGCAACTGCTCGTCGAGGAAAGCAGCGATGTCGGACAGGTCCACGTCGCGCGCGACGAAAGCCTCTCCCAGCGAACGCAACAGGATGAACGGCACCGTGCCGCCGCCCGCCTTCTTGTCGTTGCGCATATGGTGGGCGAGGGTGGTGCCGTCGCAGTCCATACCCAGCGCCGCAATCTCGGTCGGCAGTCCGGCGCGGGCCAGCGCGTCCGCCACCTGCTCCGCATTCGACAGCGAGATCAACTCGCGCCGCGCGGAATAGCGCGCCGCCAGCACCATGCCGAGTGCCACCGCCTCCCCGTGTAGCAGGCGCTCACCGAAGCCTGTCTCCGCCTCCAGCGCATGGCCGAAGGTGTGGCCAAGGTTGAGGAGCGCGCGCGCATCCTTCGTCTCACGCTCATCCTCCGCGACGATCTGCGCCTTCATGGCCACGCAATGCGCGATGACAGGTTCGAGAACCGCGTCGTCGCAGGCGATGATCGCGCCGCTCGTTTCGTCGACGCGCGCGAAGAAATCGGCATCGCCCAGCACGCCGTACTTGAATACCTCGGCCAGCCCGGCGCGCAGTTCACGCTGGGGCAGGGTGGCGAGGCACGATGTATCGGCCAGCACCAGCGCGGGCTGGTGGAAGGCGCCGATCAGGTTTTTGCCCGCGCCCGTGTTGATCGCGGTCTTGCCGCCGACGCGCGAATCGCCCTGTGCCAGCAGCGTGGTGGGGAGCTGTACGAAGCCGCAGCCGCGTTTCAGGATTGCGCAGGCGAAGCCGACTAGGTCGCCGACCACGCCGCCGCCGAGTGCGAAAACGTGGTCGGACCGGGTGATGCCGCGTTCAAGCAGCCAGTCGGTCAGCTTCTGCAGTTCCTCCCAGCTCTTCGACCCTTCGCCGGGCGCAACCTCGTACCAGTCGATCGCGTGACCCGCCGACCGGAAGGATGCCTGCAACCGTCCCCCCAGCAGCCGCTTGGCATTCGCGTCGGCTACCACGGGGACAGACCGCTTGCCGTAGGATTCGATGAAGGCATGGGCTTCGGCATGGGTTCGGTCGAGCAACCCTGCGCCAACCCGCACCTCATAGCTGCGCCCGGCGAGCGCGACATCTACGACAGCCATTGCTCGATCCCCTCGATGATCGACCATGCGGTGCGCGTATGCGGGCCGCGCTGGCCTTCTACCCGGATATGGGCCTGTTCGTAGAACGGCGCACGCTCGCGTTGCAGCCGCGTAAGCACGGCTTCGGGTTCCTCGTTGCGCAGCAGCGGGCGGTCGTCCCGGCGCCCGGTCCGTTCGACCAGCGTCGCAATGTCGCAGTCGATCCACACCGTGACTGCGCGCTCAAGGATAAGTGCGCGCGTTTCCGCGTTCACGAAGGCTCCGCCACCGGTCGCGATCACACCGTGTTCTTCTTCGATCAGGCGGGCGATCACCCGGCGTTCTCCGTCGCGAAAATAGGCCTCGCCGAACTCGCTGAAGATTTCCGCGATGGAAAGCTGGGCTGCATCCTCTATCGCATCGTCGGCATCGATAAAGCCGCGGTCGAGCATGGTCGCCAGCCTCCGCCCCACGGTGGACTTCCCAGCGCCCATCAACCCGATGAGCGCAACCGGGCGGTCGAGCCGCTTCTTCAGCGTCTCGATCCGGGCAAGCGCATCGGGGTTCGGCAAAGGCTCCATTGCTCGGCGGCGTAGAGATGGGCTAGATGCTATGTTATTTATTCAATCTTTGAGTCAGGTAGATGACGCAAGTTTACAATTAGAAAAGCTAGGGTATTATACAGTATATCCTGAAGAAGAG